>CALFPI010000443.1 GCA_937919035.1 uncultured Gemmatimonadaceae bacterium | reverse complement strand
GAATGTCGTCGGCGATCTCTTCGGTGCGGGCAAGATGTTTCTGCCCCAGGTGGTCAAGAGCGCCCGCGTGATGAAACGCGCCGTCGCCTACCTGGAGCCACTCATGGAGCAGGCACGCAAGGAGGCCGAGGCTCGCGGCGAGGTCCCCCAGGTGCGTACGAAGATCCTCATGGCGACGGTGAAAGGCGACGTACACGATATCGGCAAAAACATTGTCGGCGTCGTCTTGCGCTGTAACAACTACGACGTCATCGATCTGGGTGTGATGGTACCGGCAGAGAAAATCCTGGCCACCGCCCGCGAGGAACGTGTTGACATCATCGGTCTCTCCGGCCTGATCACTCCGTCCCTTGATGAGATGGTGCACATTGCGCGCGAAATGCAGCGTCAGGGCTTCGAATTGCCCTTGCTGATCGGTGGTGCTACGACCAGCCGCAAACACACAGCCGTAAAGGTCGCCCCCGTCTACCCCGGTGCCACATTGCATGTGGCCGATGCCTCACGGGCGCCATCGGTCGTGTCGCGCCTCATCGGCGACGGGGCGCAGACTCTGATCGATGACAATCGCGCCGAGCAGCAGCGTGCCCTCCTCGACTTCGAAAGCAGTGGCGGCAACACGGCCCGTGACCTGCTGCCGTACGAGGCGGCACGCGAGCGCCGGGCGCGCCTCGACTTTTCCGCGGCCACCGTGGCAACCCCGTCCTTCACCGGTACACGGCTGCTCGATCCAGTGCCGCTGGCAGAACTGGTGGACTACATCGATTGGGCCCCCTTCTTCCACACGTGGGAGTTGCGGGGGGGCTTTCCACAGTTGCTGGAAGCCGATGACGAGAAGGGCAAGCAGGCGCGGGTGCTCTACGCGGACGCCCGCAAGGTCCTCGAACAGATGATCGCGGAAGATTGGATCCAGGCGCAGGCGCTGTATGGCTTCTTCCCGGCCGTCGCCCGTGGTGATGATATCATTCTCTTCGACGACACCCGCTCCAACGAGATCGCCCGGTTCCATTTTCTCCGTCAGCAGAAGCGCAAGCGCGACGCCGACGCAACCATGTTCTGCCTGGCGGACTTCATCGCCCCGGAAGCTGGAGCTGGATCCGGATCTCTGGTGCCTGACCATCTCGGGCTGTTCGCTGTCACCACCGGCCTCGGTGCGGACGAACGGGCGCGGCAGTTCGAGGCTGAGCACGACGACTACTCATCGATCATGGTGAAGGCGCTCGCCGATCGCTTCGCCGAAGCCCTGGCGGAGAAGATGCACCAGCAGGCGCGCCAGGACTTGGGCTTCGGGCAGCACGAGGAGTTGACCCCGGCGCAACTTATCCGTGAGCAGTATCGCGGCATCCGTCCGGCCCCCGGGTATCCGGCCTGCCCGGATCACACGGAAAAGGGGATGCTGTTCCAGGTCCTCGATGCCGAGTCCCGCACCAGCATCCGCCTCACCGAGAGTTTCGCCATGTGGCCTGCAGCCTCCGTCTCGGGGATGTACTTTCAGCACCCGGACTCACGATACTTCTCAGTCGGCCCCGTGGGGCGTGATCAGGTGACGGACTATGCGCGACGAAAAGGAATGGCCCAGAACGTGGCGGAGCGCTGGCTCGGCCCCAGCCTGGGTTATCAACCGGGCAGATAGCAATTCCGTCACAGGTCGGCCATGAATGGCGCCGACATCGAAGGCCGTCTCGACGCAGTCTATGCCGAGCGCATCGACTGCATCGAAAAGATTCTCCTGCACGGCAAACGTCCCCGTGATATCGGCTACAACGCCCGGATCCCAACACACGGTCCCCGTGTCAGCGATCCCGTGGTGCGCCTGCGCACTACAGGGGGTGGCCAAGGCATCGGCTGGTCCCAACTGAGCCAGGAGGAGGCGGGCAACCTCATCGGGCGCTCGGTTGGTGAGTTGTTCCGTCTGCCCGAGGGCAGTACTGCAGCAGCAAGCAGAATCGATCTGCCTCTGTGGGATCTCGTCGCACGCCTGTTGGACCTGCCTCTCTATCGTCTGCTCGGCGCCCGTGGTTCGCGCCGGGTTCCGCTGTATGACGCCTCGATCTACATCGACGATCTCGAACTCGACGACGCTGCTGCCCAGCGGCTGTTTACCGACGAAGTCGCCAGCGGCTGGGAGCACGGCTACCGACACTTCAAGGTCAAGGTCGGCCGTGGCGCCCGCTGGATGGACACCGAGCCGGGCCTGCAGCGGGACGCGCTGGTCGTCCGCGCCGTGCGCGACGCCGCCGGCGACGAGGCAAGGATCATGATTGATGCCAACATGGGTAACACCTTCAACACGGCGACGCGCCTGCTGGAACTATGTGACGGCTGCAACCTCTACTGGTTCGAGGAGCCCTTTGCCGAAGACCGCGTGCTCAACGAAGCTCTGAAAAAGTTCATCGAAGAGAACAACTGGAACATCCTCGTCGCCGACGGTGAATTCGCCCCGCCACCCAACTTCTTCGAGATGGTGCGCAATGGCTGGATCGATATCGCCCAGCAGGACTTCCACTATCGCGGCCTGACGTGGTGGCGCGAGACGGCAGCCCATATCGAGGGCTGGGGCGGTCGATGTGCGCCGCACACCTGGGGCAGTTACATCGACCGCTATGCCCACGCGCACTTCGCCGCCTCCGTTGCCAACTATGAGATGCTCGAAGCCAGCCCGGCACGTATGCCCGGCATCATCGACGAAGACTGGATCATGGAAGACGGCTGCCTGCTGGTGCCAGATACGCCGGGGGCAGGTTTCGATGTGGAACCGAGGATCTTTGCTGAAGGCCTGGAGGTCGGCGGCTTCCGCGTGACGGCCTGAACGTCGCCGCTACAGCGTGCTGCTGATAAAGAGGAACTTCAGCGGCCTGTCGCCAACATTCCGGTGTTTGTGCAGCACACCCCGTGGCAGCAGGACGCTGTCGCCGGGCCCGATCTGGCGGACCTCGTCACCGACGGTCACTTCCATATCTCCCTCCAGTACATAGAACGCTTGTTCCTGGTCGCTGTGTGCATGCGCCTCACCGGACATGCCGCCGACCTCGTACTCATTCGTGTGGATAATCAGGCGTTCGGTGTTCAACGCGGCAGGGCGAGCCTCGCCGTGGGCGCCGGGGCCCATAACGACGCGGGATATGCTGCCCGGGTGACCGTGATTCTCCGCTGGTTGAGTGAAACACTGGCGCACACAGTAGGTGTCAGACATCCGTGCAGTCTCCTCGGTGTAAGTAAGGCGTGGTACTCGGCGGGTATTGCTAGTCCAGATACCAGAGCAGACTGAGGATGAGCAAGGCGCAGACGGAGAAGAACGTGAGCAACCGATACTTCGCCACAGTCATGGTGTGCTCCTTCACACAGAGATCATCGCTTCAGCGGGGATCTGCCATGGCACGGACGGTAGGTCCTCACATCCACGCGGGCAAGCCCATTACCTGACCGGGTGAATCTCCATGGGATACTGCGACAGATTCTCCGGACCGGTCTCCGTGATCAGGTACATATTCTCCAGACGCACGCCGGCGCGAGCTGCCGGGATATACGAACCGGGCTCGATCGAAACGACGTTACCTGCCTCGAAGAGGCCGCCGCGCTCAGGGTTGACATCCGGCATCTGATGGGCGCGCAGGCCGATGGTGTGGCCGCCGTGGTGCCCCAGGCCCGCGTCGGCAAGAGCCGGGAGTTCCCGGATATAGGCATCCATGGCCAGGGCACAGTCGCGGCTATCCTTGCCGGGCTGCAGGTATTCTCCAATGCGGTCGTGGAACGCGCGCAGATGGTCAAAGATGGACTGTTGCAGATCCGTCGGTTCACCAACGACAAAGGTGCGGCACAGGTCGGACCAGTACCCACGATAGATCACCCACGCGTCAATGATGTAGAGCTCACCTGCCTCGATGGCACGATCCCGGGCAAAACCACCAAGCTGTCCACACTGGTAGTCGCCGTCGTGGAAGACCTTTTCCCCCGCTGCCAGATGGGCCGCCTGCTGCGCCGCTCCCAGAACCTGCAGTTCATTGACGCCCGGCGCGATCACCCGTTGTGCCGCGTCATACGCAGCCAGGTCAATCTGGATCGCCCTGCGGATCAGCTCGATCTCATCGCCATCCTTCACCTGCTGCATCTGGTGCAGGCTTTCGTCCATAGCCACCCATTCGGCCTCCCTGCCCAGGCCCCGATCGACGTACTCCGCAAGCATCCTGGGCATGAACTCGCGCTGGTAGCCAACGCGGGCAGCCCTTGCGCCCCGCGCCTGCAACCGTTCGGACACAAGCTCACTGAGTTGTGTGCGCATATACGAGTTCATGGTCCCGCCGATGCTGCACGGGTAGGTATAACACGCGTTCACCAGTGGTTCCCCTGCATCACTGTGGGCCGCGAGCCAGCTGTCACCCCCCGCCTCGATCCACAACAGCGCCGGTTGCGCCGGGAATTGTTCCGGCAGCAGCACACCCGTGAAGTAGTAGATCTCCAGCGGATGCACCAGCGCGATGGCGTCGATGCAGGACTCACTCATGCGCTGCAGCAGCCGCTGCTGGCGGGCGCCGCATCCATCTCGTGTCAGCAAGTCTGTGTCTCCTGGGTTGGGGCCTTCTGCCGGTATCTTCCGGGTGAGGTGAGAGCCTACATAACTTTCCCCCTTCCAGGCAACCGCAGCATGGACGGACCGTGTGTTGCTTGACTTTGTCCACCTTCTCAACGCACTGTGGACACCATGGAATTCAACTTCGATCTCGAGCACATCGTCGATGACCTCAACGTACCGGAAGATGAGTTGCTGCAGCTCCTGGGTGACGCCTTTGTCGGCGCCGACACGCTGTGGCCGGCGAATCAGCGGTGGCTGGCGTGGATCGATCACCGACTCGTGGCCTGTGTGGCGATTCAGCGGCGCTGGTTTCGGCTGGCCTCTGGCTACTATGAGGGTTGGATGGTCGGTACGGTCTGCACGACACCTGACTTGCAGCGTCGTGGCATTGCCACGGAACTGCTGCGCGTCACCCACGCGGATCTGCGCAAGGATGAACTGGCTTTTGCCGTGCTGAACTGCGGCGAGTCACGGGTCCGGTTCTACGAGCGCAATGGTTACCAGCAGGTTTCTGCGCGCGCTACGTACCTGCGCGACGGCGTAGCGGTGATCGACGACGATCCAGCGATGGCGATCTCGCTTCTGCCGGAGTTCGACGTCACACGCCTCGTCTGTGACAGCTTCCCCTTCGGCTTCGACTTCTGACCACCCGCTGCACACTGGTGCTTCGGGTTGAGGCAGGTGTTCTCCAAACAAGGCAGATTCCCTGCCATGCCGTCTTGATGCCAGGTGTGCCAACCGCTTGACGGGCCGGTGCCAGGCGTCGATCATGCCCGCCCGCCAGAGACGATCAACCAGACGATCAACCAGAGGATCAACCAGAGGATCAACCAGAGGATCAGAAAGTGGAAGAGTGCCGATGAGGAAGGTATGGCTGATCTGGCCAGCTCTACTGCTGGCCGGATGTGTTGGCACGGACTACATCGCCGATGCGCCCGCCCAGGGCGTATTGCGGATCGACGTACAGCCGGCATCCGTCGCTGTTGCCGTTGGCCAGATCGTCGGGCTGCAGGCCGTCTTCATTGACGAGGCGGGACAGGTCGTGGCCGATATCGACTTCACCTGGACCAGCTCGAATCCGGCCGTAGCCGAGATCAGCCAAGCGGGTGTGTTGTCCGGGCTTCGGGAGGGGCAGGCCTATGTCCTCGTGTCAACGGCAGATGTCGTCAGCGATTCGATTCTCGTCGGGGTGGTTGCCGACGCCGAGAACCAGGTGGCAGCCACCCGCGTCGGTGCTTTCGTGGGCCGCGATGACAACCATGAGAACCGGGGCACGGCCCTGCTGCAGCCAGGCACGGATGGTGCACTGGTGCTGAGCTTCAGCGACGACTTCTTCGTCACCGCCGGCCCCGGGCTGGAGATCTTCCTTGCCACCCAGGATGCTGTGGGTCCAGGGAGCCTCGGAGTCGGCCCGATCCA
>CALFPI010000442.1 GCA_937919035.1 uncultured Gemmatimonadaceae bacterium | reverse complement strand
TCCAGGTGACCGGCCATGGCTTGATACAGAGGCTCGGTCTCCGGCGTGCGGCGGCAGTAGGCGACGGCGGGCATGCCGCACCCACTGCAAGGGGCAAGCCAGAGGTGCGTTGAGCAGAGAACCATCAGCCGTGAACGAGAAAAACTGCCACCTGATTGAGACAACACTGTGTAGTGTACCACACGGCGATGCGGCGGTCCCACCCAGGGCTGCGGTGGCGGCGCAGGCCGTGCCGAGCGGCGCATTACGCCGGGCCGGCGGTAGCAGCCCTCACGCATCCAGATGACCCAGAGACCCGAGCGCAGCGAGGGGCTCGCCAACCCTCAGCGCCACCGCTCACCACAGCCCCACCGAACAGGCCCGGCGTACGCGCCGTCGAAGGTGCGACCGGAGCCGTCGCCGCCGCCCGGATCGTGAACCGCCCCATAGCCGAGGCCCGCCAGGCCAACACCAAACCAAATCGAGTGGCGCCTGCGCCACCACCGGCCCAGACCCCCCGCAGACGCCACACGTCCAAGAAAAGTGTGCGTGCGATGTCCCACCCAGGGCTGCGGTGGCGGCGCAGGCCGTGCCGAGCGGCGCATTACGCCGGGCCGGCGGTAGCAGCCCTCACGCATCCAGATGACCCAGAGACCCGAGCGCAGCGAGGGGCTCGCCAACCCTCAGCGCCACCGCTCGCCACAGCCCCACCGAACAGGCCCGGCGTACGCGCCGTCGAAGGTGCGGCCGGAGCCGCCGCCGCAGCCCGAATCGGAACGACCTGAGACCGGAATACGCGGAGCAGAACCACCGCACGATCAGAACACTGCCAGGCGACGCCCCCCGCCCCTATCTTCTACCCCTCAACAAACCACCACCCGATCCGCCAGAGACAGCCAACCCATGAAGAGCACCCCCTATCGCTCCGCCGCCACCACCCAGGGCCGTCGCATGGCCGGCGCCCGCGCCCTCTGGCGCGCCACCGGTATGAAGACGGAAGACTTCGCCAAGCCCATCGTTGCCATTGCCAACTCCTTCACCCAGTTCGTGCCGGGTCATGTGCATCTGCACCCCGTCGGTCAGCAGGTGAAACAGGTCATCGATGCGGCCGGTGGTTACGGCGTTGAGTTCAATACCATCGCCGTCGACGATGGCATCGCCATGGGTCACGACGGCATGCTCTACTCATTGCCCAGCCGTGAACTCATTGCTGACTCCGTGGAGTACATGGTCAACGCCCACAAGGCGGACGCCCTCATCTGCATCTCCAACTGCGACAAGATCACCCCCGGCATGCTCATGGCAGCCCTGCGCTTGAATCTGCCGACAATCTTCGTCTCCGGTGGTCCCATGGAAGCCGGGCGCGAAGAACTGGAATCAGGGCCGGCCAAGCTCGACCTCATCGATTCGATGGTTGCCGCCGGCGACGACAATGTCTCCGACGCCGATCTGGAAAAAATGGAGGCCGCCTCCTGCCCCACGTGTGGCTCCTGTTCAGGGATGTTCACCGCCAACAGCATGAACTGTCTCAATGAAGCCATCGGCCTGGCGTTGCCCGGCAACGGTACGGTGCTGGCGACGCACGAACTGCGCTGGTCCCTCTTTGAGCGCGCCGGTCAGCGCATCGTCGAAATGGCCAAGGCCTACTACAAGGAGGGGGACAGCACCGTGCTGGCCCGTTCCATTGCCACCTTCGAGGCTTTTGAAAACGCCATGACGCTGGACATCGCCATGGGTGGTTCCACCAATACCGTCCTGCACCTGCTGGCCATGGCCGAGGAGGCAGGCGTCGATTTCACCATGGCCGACATCGACCGCCTGTCGCGCAAGGTGCCCTGCGTCTGCAAGGTCGCGCCTGCATCGCAGCAATATCATGTCGAGGACGTCGCCCACGCCGGTGGCATTCCATCGATCCTCGGTGAGTTGGCCAAAGCGGGGCTCATTCATACGAGCACCCGCACCGTTGCCGGCGGCACCCTTGGCGACATGCTCGCCAGCAGCGACATCCGTTCCAGCGCCGCCGACGACGATGCCCATCTTCGCGCCCGCGTGGCGCCGGGTGGTGTGCGTACCAACAAAGCCTTCTCTCAGGGTAAGTACTACGACGAAGCGGAGACCGATGCGGCAACCGGCTGTATCCGCTCTGTCGAGCATGCGTACTCGAAGGATGGCGGCCTGGCGGTGCTCTTCGGCAACATGGCCGAAGATGGTTGCATCGTGAAAACGGCAGGTGTGGACGAGTCGATTCTTGTCTTCGAGGGACCGGCGCGGATTTTCGAATCGCAGGAGGCCGCCTGTGAGGCGATTCTCACAGACCGCATCCAGGCCGGTGATGTTGTCCTCATCCGCTACGAGGGCCCCAAGGGTGGACCGGGCATGCAGGAGATGCTCTATCCTACGTCCTATATCAAATCGAAGGGCCTCGGCAAGAGCTGCGCCCTGCTGACGGATGGTCGCTTTTCCGGTGGCACCAGCGGCCTGTCCGTCGGCCACGTCTCCCCCGAAGCGGCGGAGGGAGGCCTGATCGGTCTGGTGGAAGAGGGCGACACGATTCGTTTCGACATCCCGCAGCGCCGCATCGAACTACTCGTGTCAGATGACGAACTGGCCCAGCGGCGGCAACGGATGGACGCGCTTGGCGACGCAGCCTGGCAGCCGAGCAAGCGGCGCCGTATCGTGTCGGCCGCCTTGCAGGCGTACGCAGCGCTGACAACGAGTGCCGCACGGGGCGCCGTGCGCGACGTGACGCAGGTGCAGCGCCGCCGCTGACGACAACATGCGTGTCGTCGATCCTCACATCCGTGTTGACGGCGTCGCCGACTGGCGTTCTGCGGACGCCTTGCTTGCCAGCATCACAGACATTGGCATGACGGACGAACAACGGGTACTCGCCGTTTTTCACACGGTGCGGCGGCTGTTCGTGCACGGGCCGGTGCCCAACGCGTGGGCCTACGATTTTCACAAGGTCATGCACGTACTCGGCACGGGCGCCTGCCTGAGCATGACAACACCGCTGCATATGCTGTATCAGCAGCTGGGGTATCGCAGCCAGAGCTGGGTCCATGACGGCCACCATATGATGCAGGTCGACTACGGCGGCGCCTGGCACTGCCTCGATCCACACATGGCTTTCAGTTGTTACGATCGCTCCGTGCCACCGCAGCTTGCCTCCATCGAGCAACTGCGTGCCGATCCATCCCTCGCCAGAGATGCCGTGGCTGAAAATCGTGCGGGCCGTGGTTACCTGTTGTGCGGCGATGCCCCGGACTGGTTCGCCGGCGATACGGGTGATTGGTATCTGGAGGCAGGTGGTGACTGGCCCAAGATGGTGCTGGACGAGCCCTTTGGTGGCATCGTGCTGCGACCGGGCGAGAGTTATGTCCGCACCTGGCAACCGGGCCCGAATTTCTACCGTGGCGGCTGGCTCGAACGGGACGGCTGCGGTCCGATCCACCATTGCGCCGAAGCCGACAGACACGACCAGGCCAACTGGCCCCTGTATGAGCCCCATGGCTGGGTGCGCCCGGACAATGGCCGCACCTACTACCGCGCCTGGGGGGTGGGTCGGCTGGAATACACCCCCCGATTCGGCGACAGCAGTTACCGCGCCGGTCTTGTCACAGAAGTCAATACGACGGTGGTTGCTGGCACTCTCGCCACGGCGGACCCAGCGCAGCCGGCAACGATCACCTTCGCTGTTGGCTGTCCGTACGTCCTGACGGCGGGCGAATTGACTCTGCAACTGGCACACGGAGACAATATCCGTGCCTGGATCCGTGTGTGTGATGAACACACGACAGCGCCAGCGGAGGCCGGTCGCAAACTACCACCCCTGGCGCATGAGTGGACACAGCTGCAACTGCGGCGCGATGCCGCCGGTGCTGCCAAGGCAGATTTCGACGCCGAGATCAACGGCTGCTTCGAGGGCTACGAGGTGCGCCTGCAGTTTGACGGTCATACCGCTCTTGCCGGTCTGCACCTGGTGAGTCACTTCCAGCTCAACCGCTACTCGCTGCCCCATCTGCTTCCCGGGCGCAACACTGTGCACATCACTGCGCACCGTTTTGCGTCGCCCCTCACGGTGCGCTACGAGTGGTCCGATGGACCGGATTGGCAACAGCCTCGCCTTGTGGAGCGTACCGTTCGGCAGGATTCGACGATTGCACTCGATGTGGCGGGACCGGCCTACCCGCGCATGCGGGCGCTGACCCTTGCGGTGTAGCAGACGTACGGCGTCCTGCTCCGATACTATCATTACCGACGAAATGTACTTCCGGTGCCCTCGACATACGCTGGAGATTTGATCGATGATCCGTGAACCAGAAGAGCAGCAGATCTTTGACCTGTACGACGACTACTGCCATGGCCGCATTGAACGGCGCGAGTTCTTCAGCCGCTCCGCAGCGATCACGGTCGGCGGCATGTCAGCGCTGGCACTGGCCGAAGGCATGCTGCCCAACTATGCCGAAGCCATGACCGTGTCCTTCACCGATGCACGCATCAAGGCGACGTGGGTTGACTATGACTCACCGGGTGGCAACTCGGGCTCGATGCGCGGCTATCTCGTGCGGCCCACGGTGGACGGGCCCTTCCCAGCGGTTCTTGTCATTCACGAGAACCGCGGACTGAACCCCTATGTGCAGGATGTCGCCCGGCGCGTGGCGGCCGCTGGATTTCTGGCGCTGGCGCCGGATGGCCTGTCCCCCGTTGGCGGCTATCCCGGCAACGACGATGATGGCCGCACCTTGCAGAGCAACCTCGACAGCGACAAGCTGCGGCAGGATATCGTCAACAGTGCCCGCTGGCTGAAGACACACACGCTTGCCACCGGCAAGCTGGGGGCGACCGGCTTCTGCTGGGGCGGCAGCACGACCAACCATCTTGCCGTAACGCTGGGCAGCGAACTGCAGGCGGGTGCTCCCTTCTATGGCAGCGGACCCGATCCGGCGGATGTACCGAAGATCAAGGCGGCCATGCAGATGCACTACGCCGAGAACGATGCGCGCGTCAACGCCACGAGCCCCGCCTATGAAGCCGCCCTGCAGGCGGCAGGATTGCCCTACGAGATGTATACCTACCCGGGCACGGGTCACGGGTTTCATAACAATTCAACGCCACGATACGTCGAAGCCGCTGCGGATCTGGCATGGGAGCGCACCATCGGCTGGTTTCGCCAGCATCTGGCAACGTAACACAGACCGCTACAGCCACCCTTGCCTGCGGCGCAGGACTAGGCGTAGGTCCTGTTGTAACCAATACCACCTGAACCGAGGAACCACATGCCCATCAAAGTCGCCGTCATCGGTGCCGGCAGCATCGGCTTCACCCGTCGCCTGATGCGCGACATTCTCTCCGTCCCGGAACTGGTCGACACCGAGTTCGCCTTCCACGACATCAACCGGCGCAATCTCGACATGATCGCGCAACTGGCTCAGCGCGACATCGACGCCAATCACCTGCCCGCAACGCTGACGACTTCCACCGACCGGCGCCAGGCCCTCGAGGGTGCCCACTACGTGCTCAACACAACTCGCATCGGTGGCCTCGAGGCTTTCCAGAGCGACATCGACATCCCCCTCAAGTATGGCATCGATCAGTGTGTGGGCGACACGCTCTGCGCTGGTGGCATCATGTATGGTCAGCGCAACATTCCGCAGGTACTGGCTTTCTGTGACGATATGGCCGAGGTATCGGCCGATGGGGTGCTGTTCCTCAACTACGCCAACCCCATGGCGATGAATACCTGGGCCGCCAACAAGTACGGTGGCGTCGATACGATCGGCCTGTGCCATGGGGTGCAGGGGGGCCACCGACAGCTCTGCAGCGTCATCGAACTGCTCGTCAACAAGGGCAAGAAGCCGGACAGTCGCGGCTATCGCACCGTGACGAAGAAGGAAGTCGACATCATCTGCGCCGGTATCAACCATCAGACCTGGTACATCCAGGTGTTGTACGACGATCAGGACTGGACGGATCGTCTGCTGGAGGGTTTCGAGCGTCAT
>CALFPI010000441.1 GCA_937919035.1 uncultured Gemmatimonadaceae bacterium | reverse complement strand
CGTGGCGTTGCTGCGGCAACTGGAGAGCATCGATGGGTTGCAGCGGATCCGGCTTAATTCGGTGGAGCCGGGCTATGTCACCGATGAATTGATCGACTACGCCGCTGCCTCAATGCACTTCTGCCGCCATCTGCATATCCCTCTGCAAAGTGGTGACGACCATATCCTCCGCCGTATGGGACGGCGTTATTCAACTGCAGAATATGGCAGCCGCCTGCAGCAGATCGCCGCCGCGATCCCCGGTTGTGCCCTGGGCGCCGACGTCATGGTCGGTTTTCCCGGCGAAACCGACGAGCATCATGCCAACACGAGGGCGTTCCTCGACAGTCTGCCGCTGACCTACCTGCATGTGTTCTCCTACTCCATGCGCGACGGTACGCCCGCCGAACGCCTGCCCGATCATGCCACGCCTCAGATCAAGACGTCGCGCGCCCGGGACCTGATCAACCTGGGCCTGGCCAAGCGCCTCACCTTCCACGAAAGCCATATCGGTTGCCGGGTAAGAGTCCTGACAGAAACCATCGGTGATGACAATGTCGCCACGGGACTCACCGACAACTACCTGCGAGTGCGCTACGCTGCCGCCCCGCAGACGGTGAGCAATCACTTCGATACGGTGAAAATCACCCACGCCAGTGATGACGTGCTCCATGGTGAGAGGCTGTCGGAAGATGCCTGATACGCTGCTGGAACTTCCCCTGCTTGATTCCATAGAAGCAGCGCCCCGGACAACATCTGCCCGTCAGGGACGAACACCGACATCGCGCTCGGTGTTCGTCGAGACCTACGGTTGCCAGATGAACGTCGCCGACAGCGAGACGGTAACCTCCATCCTTGGCAGCGCCGGTTTTGCTCTAGTGAGCACGCCCGAAGAGGCGGATATCATTCTCATCAACACCTGCGCAGTGCGCGAAAACGCCGAGGAACGTGTCATCGGCCGCGCCAGCCAGTTGAACGGATTGCGCCGCAACCGACCCAATCTGACTCTTGGTATTCTCGGCTGTATGGCCCAGCACCTGGCGACAACTCTGCCCACCCGCGCGCCATGGGTCGATCTCGTCGTCGGTCCCGATGCCTACAGCCGTCTGCCCGAACTTCTGGCACAGACAGCGGACGAGACCCTCCTCGACACTCGACTGAGCCGCAGTGAGAACTACATCGGCATCGATCCAAAACGACGATCGAACTCCACCAACGCCTGGGTCACAATCATCCGTGGCTGCGACAAGTTCTGCACCTTCTGCATCGTGCCCTATGTACGAGGTCGTGAACGCAGCCTGCCAGCCGAAGAAATCATGCGTCAGGTCCGTGGCCTGGCGGCAGAGGGCTTCCGTGAAGTCACCCTTCTGGGGCAGACGGTCAACTCGTACAACGATGGCCACACCGACTTCGCCCAACTGCTGCGCGACGTCGCCCGTGTCGACGGGATTCACCGCGTACGCTTCACCTCTCCCTACCCCGTCGACTTCACGGATCGTGTCATCGAGGCCATGGCGACAACGCCCCAGGTCTGTCCGTCACTGCATCTGCCCGTGCAGTCAGGCTCCGAGGCACAACTGGCCTCCATGCAGCGTGGCTACACGGCCGCGCAATATCGTGACCTGGTGAAACGCCTGCGCGCAGCCATGCCCGACATTGCCCTGACAACCGACATCATCACCGGCTTCTGCAGTGAGACCGAGGAAGATTTCCAGCAGACGGTCGATCTCATGCAGGAAATCCGGTTCGACTCTGCCTACATGTTCAAGTATTCCGAGCGCTCCGGTACCCAGGCGGCGCGGGCCATGGTTGACGATGTACCCGAAGCCGTGAAGAAGGAGCGCCTGCAGCGCATCATCGAGATGCAGGAGGGAATCTCGCGTGAAATCAACGCTGCCATGGTGGGGTGCAACGTCGAGGTTCTCGTGGAAGGTGAAAGCCGACGCCGCGCCGACGACGGCACCGCCACCTACTACGGCCGCTCGCCGCAGAGCAAGACCACCATTTTCGCGCAGCCGGTGCCGGCCCATCGTATCATCCGTGTCGCCGTTGAGCGCACCACTTCGCACACGTTATTCGGCAGCGTCATTCCCCCAACGGAGTAACGTCGGCATCACGCCAGAGGACGTGCAGTTGCTGACGGGCAGCGACTTCGCCGATATCCTGCCATGCCCCGTTTGGCCAGCGCACCCGCACAACTGCGACCGTCGCCATCCCCAGGCCAAAGTGCAGACGGTGATCATCCTGGGAAAGATATCCCGTACCGGCCCGCACTTCCCTTCTCTGCCGCCTGCCGTTGGCTGTCACTTCGACACTCGCACCAATGGCGCTGCGATTCTTCCCTCGGCCCTGCAGTTGCACACTCAACCAGCCCTGCCTGTTGCCGCCTTCGTTGAACAACAGTGAGGGCGTCGCATCGAGATTGATCACCAGGACATCCACGTCCCCGTCGTCATCCAAGTCGCCGAAGGCGGCGCCACGGCTTGATTGTTCGACCTGCAACCCCGGACCCGATTGCCGGCTGAGATCCCGCAGAATGCCCCCTTCATTGTCGAAAAACTGGTTCATCTGACGATAGGAAGTGCCGATGCCTGCGCCCCCCACGTCGGGATAGACGTGCCCGTTGGCTACGAACAAATCGACATCGGCATCATTGTCGGCATCAAACAGACCCATACCCCAACCCAGGGTCGCCAGTGTCCGTCGACCCACATCGTGGGCATAACTGGCATCCTCCCAGAGAGCCGGGCCGCGACTGGTGTAGATTGACACGTGGTCGTGGGAGAAGTTGCTGACGACGAAATCGACGCGCCCATCGCCATCGACATCACCGGCGGCGATACCCATACCCGCCTGCTGCCGTCCGTCCATGCTGACGGCAACACCCGCTGTCGTGGCGATATCCTCAAAGCGCGCCTTGCTGTTGCGATACAGCAGATTCGGCATGGAGTCGTCAGCCACGTAGATGTCCGCATCCCCATCCGCGTCGAAGTCACCGGCGATGACCCCGAGGCCGAAGTACTGCGGCCATGGTTGCAGCCTGTCGCTATGATCCTGGTAGACACCGGCAGCATCGACAAACTGCAGCAAGTCGGCCGCACCGGGCATACCCGCAGGCCCACAGAAAGCCGCAACCCCACGCCACGTACACGGCGGCGGCGCACCATCGGGCTCTACCCGTGCCAGGGCCGTCGGCAGATCGACGTAGTGCGCCAGATAGACATCAACATCACCATCACCGTCGAAGTCGGCGGCACCGATGCCCGTCGTCCAGCCGCCATCGCCGAATCTGGCGTCGTCACGTGCGACAAAGTGACCGTCGCCTTCGTTATGGTAGTAGACGTCCTGCCCCGCCACACTCAGGAACAGATCGGTCCAACCGTCGCCATCTGCGTCCCAGGCGGCGCAGCCCATGCCCCAGCCACGATGGGCGATACCTGACGCCCGGGTCACATCGACGAAGGTCCCGTCGCCTTGATTGCGATACAGCCGGGCCGACGGCGCGTCGGCAGCAGCAGGATCGAGGCCGAAACGCCAGCCATTGACGAGGAACACATCCAGATCCCCGTCGGCGTCAATGTCGACGAGTGCCGCCCCACCCGTGTTGGCTTCGAGGATGTGGTTCTTCTCACCCACCGGCCCGCCAACCGTCGAATCCAGCAGTCCGGCGGCCCACCCGCGATCGACAAACTGTGGTGGACCATTCGCCGAGGGAGAACTTCCGCAGGCCAGCAGGGCTGCCACGACCAGTCCCAGAACGGCCCACATCACAGTGGAACTTCCTCCAGGGAATCATCCAGACCTGCCTCGAAATCCTCGTCCAGATCGATGCCCGGCGGCGGCTCCCGACCGCGCTCACAGTAGGAGCGATACAGACAATGTCGGCAGGCATCAACGTCCGTTGTGCGCTCGAAACTGTCCTCGCCACCATGGAGTCGCTGCTCGATCTGCTCGATTTCTGCAGCGATGCGCTGTCGACCTGCCTCGTGTGCGTCGTCATCGTATGTGAGCACAACCGGCGACTGTGGCGCCTCTGCCTGCCAGTAGGTGAAGCCAACACTGGCAGGACATACAGGGGTCGCGGTGGTGGTCAGGCTGGTGGATGCCTCGACGGCAACGAACTGATAGATCGTCGTCTGCCAGCTGCGCGCCAGTCGTGCGGCTTGCTGGGGTGTGCCCGTTTTCCAATCGAGGATGTGAATCGTTGACCTGTCGCCCTGTTGAGCCACGATGAGCCGGTCGAATCGTGCTACGAGGCGATGCTCGCCGAACGGGACCATCAACTCGAGCTCCGTGTGCACCTCCCCTGTCGGTTGTGTCGGCGGGTGCTCAACCGCACTGTTCCACCAGCGGGACAGCTGCTCGTCCCCGGCCTCCTCGACCAGGCCATGCACGTCCATCCCCAGCGCCGCCTGCTCGATGAACAGATGCAGTTGCTCACCGCGCCGAAGGGAGCGCTCCCACTCCTGTTCAGAGCCGGTAAGGGGCGCGGGCCACTCAAGACGTCGCACGAAGCGCAGGTAGAAGCGGCGGCGGCAGCGGCTGAACGAGGAGAGTGCGCTTTGACTCAACTGCAAGGAGGCCGTCACAGCCGATCCTTGCGCGCTTCAAGAAGTGTGCGCAGGCGATGAAAGACCATCGCATCCGGGACACGGCGAGTACGTTGACCGGAGGTCACATGCTGACTGAAACTGACAGACAGGTAGCGCCGGGCCCGCGTGATGGCCACGTACAGCAGCCGCAGGCGTTCACTGATGTACTCCACCTGGCCGGCTCGCGAAGTTGCCGCCACCGGCGACGTATCATCCGTCAGGGCCGTCAACTGGGCCCGGGCAAGCTCTGCAGGATCGCCGCCGAGATGCTCCTGGTACCCGCGGAAGTAGTCCTGTGTGGTCCCGGGGAACTCGACCCCGTCGATGCTGACCAGGTAGACCAGATCCCACTCCATGCCCTTGGCCTTGTGCATCGTTGTGATTGTCAGTTGCCCGGGCTGCGGCTCGTACTCCCCGTCATCTTCACCACCAAGTACTTCGCGGGCCGCATCGGCGCGCTGCAGGTCGACGGCCAGATCCGGCAGTCGCCAGGAGGGATTCTGATCCGCGCGCCGCCGCACGAACTGGGCCACCTTGTGCGCTCGGGCCAGATCATCGCCCGCGAGCAGATCGTCGGCGATGGTCAGCACCAACTGGTCCACCGAGAATCGGGCGGCAGACATCCAGCGCCTCGATCTGGCAACGAATGTTTCGATGGGACGCAGATCCGCATCACGCAGCGCCTGCACGGGTGGAAAAGCATCGGCCAGCACCACGCCCGGCTGTGGATAGAACAGGCTCTCGGGCCGGTAGCAACTGCGCACCAGAACAGTCAGATCCTGCCCCGGCTCGGTGGATTCGAGGGTGCTGGCAAAGGACTGCAAGGCGGTAAACGCCCCGGCGAGAGCGCGCGAACTGAGTGGATCACCAACGAATCCGAGGATGGCAGCCAGCATATCCACGACGGTTCGCGACGAGCGCGAGCTTTGCAGGCGTTCATCAAAGGGGATCTCCTGCGCCCGCAGGACATCGGCCAGGTCGTAGCCGAGACGGTTCGTCGGTACGAGCACTGCGAGAGTGCACTCCGGCCGACTCGCCGAGAACCGTTGGGCTCGACGCACAACGTCGAGCATTTCCTCGTCGCGATGCTCGTACCCGCGCAGGAGGATGCGGCTGTCCCCAGCGGGGGGATTCTGTTGCGGGTCCTGGGGCAGCGTCGGAACCATGTGTTGCCGACGGAACGCGCGGGCGCGCACCTCGACGACAGGATAGTCATCACAGACCCAGTCCACGAGATCATTTGCCAGGTCCATCACGGGCACAGCACAGCGACCGGAAACCTGCATTTCCAGTGCCGTCACATCCTCCTGCTCAAGAAAGCGCCGCAGAAAACGGGGGTCGGCGGAGGTGAACGTACTGGTGATGGACTGATTCGGGTCGCCGACACGAATCCAGTGGCCATGGTCGGCAGTGAGCCGACCGAGGAGCTCCTCCTGCAGGGGCACACTGTCCTGGGCCTCGTCTTCCAGCACAACAGGCCAGCGTTGATTGAGTCTTGTCGCCAGATCGGGGTGTGTCTCCAGCAGATCGACGGCGA
This sequence comes from uncultured Gemmatimonadaceae bacterium, assembly GCA_937919035.1. Lineage (GTDB taxonomy): Bacteria > Latescibacterota > UBA2968 > UBA8231 > UBA8231 > UBA8231. The sequence continues at coordinate 2,392 of CALFPI010000441.1, read as the reverse complement.
GACGGACCATGTCATTGAAGTCGATTCCACCTGACGTTTCCACAAGCATCTGGTAGCGTGCAAAGACCTCCGTGCCGATGCGCAGATACAGCATGCTGGGCAACTGTTGCGGCGCGCCACCGTCGCCACCCTGGCGTGCCAGCAACGCGAGCAAGGCGTCGGGGTCGAGACGAAGATTCTTGGCCGCAGAGATACAGGTGCGGGCCAGCCCCCCCGCGATACGGCTCCATTTGTCCTCCCAGTCCGGGCCGTAGGTGCGACCGTCGCCAGGTGCCAGGCGGCCCCAGATGGGAATATTCTCGGCATTCCAGTCGGCCACGGCCCGGTCGATGAGTTCGCGTTGGGAGCGTTCATCGAGCACGCGGAAGTCGGCCGCTGTGCCGACATGACCTGGCCACATTTGTACGATGCCGTACGCCAGACCATGGAGTGTGCGCACGGCGTAGCCGCTGGGTGGCAATCCCTGGACCGCCAACTGGCGACCGATGCGGCGACGCAACGATTCGGCAGCCGCGTTCTGATAGGTAACGACGAGGACCTCGCCATTGTCACCCAGATTGCCCTCGCCGCGGTAGCGCCCCTTGAGAAGTCGTGCCGCCAGGGCGGCGATGGTCGTCGTCTTGCCACTGCCGGGGACGGCGGCGACTCCCATACGACCGGCTTCGTATGCCAGAATCTCACGCTGGCCGGGACGGGGCTCAAAGGCGACACCGGGCATACCGCTCAAGCTGCTTCCTCTGCAGGCACATGGGGTCCCAGAAGACGCGTTGCGGCTCGCAGCAGGGGCGTGTCCCCTGCCGGCGCCCCACCCATGCCCCCATCCGTCTCGCTCCAGCAGAGGTAGACCGTATCCGACGCCCGGCTGCACAAGCCACGCACGAGACGGGCCAGGACACGGTTGCGGGTGTCAAAGTCAACAGCGTCGTTCCACCGCCCTTCCCGTGGCCAGTTCCGCGCCAGAACGTGGGGGTTCGTCAGTGGCTGATGCGGCGGCTCCCACCAACTGATCGAACCAACATCGAGCCAGAACTGATACCGCGCCGTGCGCTCCTCGAGCAGGTAGGTGTAGACGGGCGCAACAACAAGTACAGACTGCACATCGGCTTCAGCCATCGGTGTCACGTGCGCCGCGGAGACGATGCCCTCCTCGACCATTTCGGCGTAGCCCTCGGCCGCAGCCAGGCCCGAGGCTGGCGCAGCACCGCCAACGCCCGGCACGGATCGCCGGAACCAGGAGGCTGAGGCGATGAGGCGCGCGAATGTCGCACCGGACCCGGGGTCCAGAGAGGGATGGGAGAGGACCTCGCCAAAAAGACGCCGAAAGAACATGTCCAAAGGCAGCAACTCGCCGGCGCGCCGAGCCTCGAGCCAGGCGCGCAGGCTCTCGTATCCTGCCAACGCCACGGGCGTCACCCGCTCGGCAAGGGTGTCATCCTCCCCCAGCGGTCGCAGACATGCGCCGCCCGCATCGTATCCGGCACGGGCCAACAGACGTCCACGCACCGGGTCGATGCGCAAGGCCATCGCCAGCGCTTCGGCAATGTCGCTCAAATGCGGTCGGCGGCGCCAGCCGTCGTACGCCAGCGCTGCCAGAGCCAGGGCGACGCGGACCTCAGGCTCCTCGCGCAGGCTCTCGAAGCGGCGTACGATGGCACATGGGATCTGCGCCGCACTCAGCGCCTCACTGATGAGGAAACGCAGCACGCCATCGGCATGGGGCGCGATGATGGCGATGTCTCCGGGTTCTGCGTCACCTGAGGTGACGAGGCGCACGACCTCGCGCGCCACGGCATCCACCATGCCGCCACGGTGCCGGGCCGTCAGCCGGTGCACCGCCGCGACCCCCTCGCCATCGGCGGGAGCCACCGCGGCGCCCCGCCCCTCGATGCGGGTAGCCAGCGCCTGTCCCAACGCGTGCGCCGGTCCATCCGGACTGTCAGGCAGAGATATGGACCTGTCACAGCTCCGTCGCAGAGACAAGGCCCCATCGGCATCCACCCCGAGAAACACGCGGAAACCGCCATCGCGACGGTACACCAGGAAGGCGGAGTCCGTCGACTGCATGCAGCGACCAATGAAATCCTGGGCGACAGGCACTGTCTCTTCGACCCCTTCGACCAGAAGGTGCCGGAAGTTCGACTTGAGGTATCCGGAGACAACGTCGAGAGGCAACAGGTGCTTGCGGAAGACCTCCAGAGACAGCGAGACGTCGAGCAGATTGTGTTGCAGGCAGTGGCTGCGGAAGCGCTCCACACAACTTTGCGCCTGATCGAAGAAGACAAGATGATCCCGGTCACCGGTCCAGGCAGCGCTGAGCCGATCTGCGACGTCAGCGATGTCATAGCCGTTCACGGCTGCCTTGTTGAGATTGTCGAGCAACTGCGACAGAATT
>CALFPI010000440.1 GCA_937919035.1 uncultured Gemmatimonadaceae bacterium | reverse complement strand
ATTTTTTCGAATGGGACTACAACGATGCCGTGGACGAGCAGTTTCGGCGGAACGAGGTTCACGGGCAGGCCGCTGACGAGGTGCCTGTCGAGGTGCCAAGGGGCAGCGTCGTGCTGTTCCACGGGGCTCTGGTGCATCGTGGTGGCCAGATCCTGCAGCCCGGATCGGAGCGCCACGTGCTGGCAAACCACTACATCCCCTATGGCCTCGATGATTGGCCGCACACCAGTTGGACGCGCCACGCCTTTGCCGGCAGCGTGCGTCGACATCCGGAGCCGGATACACACAAGGAGAGATCATGACCGACAACAGACTTCTTATCGTCAGCACATTGACCGATGACGAAGGCATCTTCGTCTATCAGATGGCAGGCGCCGACGGGCAACTGGAGCTTGTGCAGCAGACGGCAAGATCCATCAGCAACCCCTTCTTCATCGCCCTGCACCCGCGGGGTGACATCCTCTACAGCATCACGGACCCTGGAGGGGCGCGGCTGGTGTCGGCGCTGTCGCTGGACCGCACCAGCGGCGAACTGGCCCTGCTGAATCAGCAGCCCACGCAGGGCGGCTATCCCTGTTATGTCGCCGTCGATCCATCTGGTCAATCCGTGGTCGTCGCCAACTACGACGGCGGCAGTGTCGCATCGTACCCGCTGCAGGCCGACGGCAGACTGGGCCCAGCAGGTTCCTTCATCCAGCACGTGGGCAGCAGCATCGACGCGGGGCGACAGCAGGAGCCGCACGCGCATTGTTTCAAGATTGCCGCGGATGGACGTTTTGCGTTTGCCGCCGATCTGGGCACCGATCAGGTGATGATCTACGCGCTCGACGCCGCCAGTGGCACCCTTACACCCGGTGAACAGCCCTTTGCCCGGGTGCGCGCCGGCGGCGGCCCCCGGCACTTCACCATCGCCCCTGACAATCGCCACGCCTACGTCATCAACGAGCTTGGCAATACGATCACCAGTTTCGTCTACGATGCGGCGCGAGGCCTGCTCTTTGAGCAGGGCATGGTGCCGACACTGCCCGATGGGTACGACGGTGTGACACATACAGCGGATCTGGCACTGACGCCGGACGGCCGTTTCCTCTACGGCACGAACCGTGGCCACAACAGCATCGCCATGTTTACCCGTGACAGGGACAGCGGCGCTTTGACACCCAATGGCATTGAGCCAAGCCGTGGTGTCATGCCGCAGAACCTGACGATCACGGCCGACGGCAAGCTGCTGTTTGTTGCCAACACCAAGGGTGACAATGTTGTCGCCTTCCATATCGACACGGCTTCCGGGAAACTCCACTACAGTTGTGAGACAAAGATGCCCGCGCCCGTGTGTGCGGTCCTGGGGTAGTGGAGCAGACGCAACTGTTGCTGAACCCGGAGGCGCAGTCCTACCGGGACTACGGGCCGGCGCAGGCAGCCGTGCTCAACGCACCGGCCTTTGCCATGGCCCGGGCGGAGATCTGCAGTTGGCCCGGCTACGCACCCACACCATTGATCGCCTTGCCGGCACTGGCCGCCGAAAGGGGTGTCACAGCGCTGACGTGCAAACACGAAGGCGCCCGTTTTGGCATTGGCAGCTTCAAGCCTACGGGTCCGACGTACGCCATGCTGGCGGTGCTCAAAGGGGAAGTGCGGCGGGCGACGGGTGTGGCACAGGTCAGCACCGAGGACCTCGTCACGCGCAGATACGCAGAGATCATTCGCGACATCGTCGTGGCGGCGCCAACATCGGGCAATCACGGGCGCGCCCTCGCGTGGGGGGCACGCACCTTCGGCTGTCGCGCTGTGCTCTACATGAACGACAGCGTCAGTGCCGGACGCGAAGCAGCGATCCGAGGCTATGGTGGCGAGGTCGTGCGTGTCCCTGGCGCCTACGCACAAGCCGTGCAGCAGATGCTGGAAGATGACGCTGTACACGGCTACTTCATCGTTGCCGATCAGGGCACACCCGCCTACCCGCAGGTGCAGCAGGATATCATGCAGGGCTACGCCCTGGTCGCTGACGAACTCGTTGATCAATCCGCACCCGCACTGCCGACGCACCTCTTTGTCCCCGGTGGCGGTGGCATTCTCGCCGCTGCTTGCTGCGCCCATCTGTGGGAGCGACTGGGACGGGATCGGCCGCGGGTCATCGTTGTCGAGCCCACGGCGTCCTGCTGTCTCTACGCCAGCGCAAGGGCAGGTCGTGCGGTGCAGGTCGCTGCGGCGACATCGGTGATGGATGGGCTCGTCGTCGAGCGGCCGGCAGCCGAAGCGTGGCCCTTGCTCAGCGCTGGTGCCTTCGCCTTCCTCACCGTGCCCGATCAAGCCGCCGTGGAGGCAATGTGCCTGGCGGCGGATCCCCATGGTGATGATCCGGCGCTGGTAATCGGTGACACGGGTTCAGCCGGTTGGGCCGGATTTCTGGCGGTCTCGAGTGATCCGGCGTTGCGCCGGTCTCTGGGCCTGAGCGCCGCCAGTCGGGTCGCTGTGGTGGTGACGGAGGAAGCGACGGATGCGGCGGTGTATCAGAGGATCGTGGGCAGAGCACCATGACCGGTGCGCTCTCTTCGTGCCTTGATGCTCGCCGAACCATGCGGCGGGAGCCGGGCAACTCTGAGTCGAAGGCGCGACAGAATCCCCTACACGTTAGATTCTCCCGCTCTGCGCCAACCCGTAGCTGCTGGTGATCTGCGCATCCACTGAAAGATTGGAAGAACCATGTGTGCTGACTTGAGTGACAATCCATTTCTGGCAACGGAGGGGCTGCCTCCCTTTGATCGTATGGAGGCTGAACACGTGGTGCCGGCGATGGAACAGGTCCTGGCAGCTTCGGCGGCGGCGATCGTCCAGATCGAATCGTCATTGACGCCGACGTGGGAGGGGCTGCTGCAGCCCCTCGACGAGCTGGGCATCCCTCATGAGTACTCCTGGGGCTGTATCAGTCATCTGATGGGCGTGAAGAACTCGTCTCAGTTGCGCACGGCCCACGAGCAAATGCAACCGAAGCTGGTGGAGATCGGTCTGCGCATCAGCCAGAGCAAACCGGTCTACGAAGGTTTGAAGGCGATCCGTGATGGCGTCGAGTGGGAGCGGCTGGATGAGGCGCAGCGGCGCATCGTCGAGCAGAACATCCGTGGCGCCGAACACGCCGGTGTTGGCCTCGAAGGTGCGGACAAGGAGCGCTTCCTGGAGATCTCGCGGGAGCTGTCGCAGATCGGCACACAGTTCTCCAACAACGTACTGGATGCGCGCAAAGCCTTCGAACTCGTGCTCACCGACAAGACAGCGGCGACGGGCTGGCCGCAGAGTCTGCGGCACGTAGCGGCCCAGTCGTACAACGAGGCGCGGACCGTGGAAGATTCGTCGGTGGTGGCGGATGCTACCGAAGCGACAGCCGAGGACGGCCCGTGGCGGATCACCCTCGACTACCCCAGCTATCTGCCCTTCATGCAGCATCACCGCAGGCGATCCGAACGAGAGCAGCTATACCGTGCGCAGACGACGCTGGCTTCCAGCGGCAAGCACGACAACACGGAACTGATCACCCAGACGTTGCGCCTGCGCAAGGAACGTGTCGCCCTGCTCGGGTACGACACGTATGCCGATTACAGCCTGTCCAACAAGATGGCGCCGGATGTGGCCGCCGTGGAGCAGATGTTCAGCGAGTTGAGCGGGCCGTCGCGGGCCCACGCCGAACAGGACCTGCAGGATCTGCGCCAATTGGCCGGTGACGGAGGGCAGCAAGAGGCGTTGGCGCACTGGGACCTGCCATTCTGGTCCGAGCGCCTGCGGGAACAAAGATTCGACTACACGGATGATGAACTGCGTCCCTACTTCCCGATGCCGCGGGTACTGGATGGACTCTTCGGGGTTACGCAACGGTTGTTCGACGTGACCGTGGAGAGCGCCGACGGCGTGGCACCCGTATGGCACAAGGATGTGCGCTACTTCAAGGTGAAGGATGCGGACGGCAGGCAGGTGGCCTCCTTCTACCTGGATCCGTACAGCCGACCGCAGGACAAGCGGGGCGGCGCCTGGATGAATGAATGTCTGACGCGACGGCGCGTGAAGGGCAAGCTGTCGTTGCCGGTGGTGCATCTTGTGTGCAACGGCACGCCACCTGTGGGCGACACACCCTCGCTGATGAGTTTCAGCGAAGTGGAGACACTGTTCCACGAGTTCGGTCACGGGCTGCAGGGGATGCTCAGCACCGTGGACTACGGCGAAGCATCCGGCATCAATGGCGTCGAGTGGGACGCGGTGGAGCTGGCGTCGCAGTTCATGGAGAACTGGTGTTACCACAAACCGACGCTGACAGGCATGACGAAACACGTGGAGACGGGTGCGCCCTTACCGGATGATCTGTTCGACAAGATCAGCGCGGCACGAACCTTCTTTGCCGGCACGCAGATGCTGCGCCAGCTCGAATTCGGTAAGACGGACATGACGTTGCATCACGCCTACGACACGAATGGCGCTGACACCGTGTTCGACGTGCACCGTCGTGTGGCGGACGAGATGTCGGTATTTCCGCTGTTTGCCGATGACCGCCGACTGTGTTCGTTCACCCACATCTTTGCCGGTGGATATGCCGCCGGCTACTACAGCTACAAGTGGGCGGAAGTGCTCAGCGCCGACGCCTGGGGGGCTTTCGAAGAGGCGGGTCTGGCCAATGAAGAGGCGCTGCAGGCCCTGGGCCGGCGTTTCCGTGATACGGTTTTGGCTCTCGGTGGTGGTCGACATCCGATGGATGTCTTTCGCGACTTCAGGGGACGCGAGCCCGACACACAGGCGCTGCTGCGGCAGTCGGGGCTGTTGTAGACTACATCATCTGCTTCAGGTATCGGCCCGTGTGACTCCTCTTGCAGCGGGCGACGTCCCGCGGTGTGCCTTCCACCAGGACCGTGCCACCGCCACGGCCGCCCTCAGGCCCCAGATCGATGACGTGATCCGCCGTCTTGATGACGTCGAGGTGGTGTTCGATGACGATGACTGTGTGACCTGCGTCGACGAGCCGATGCAGACAGTCCAGCAGTCGTGAGATATCCGCCAGGTGCAGACCTGTTGTGGGCTCGTCGAGGATGTAGACGACGTGACCCCGTCGCTGCAGCTTGCTCAGCTCGGTGGCCAGCTTGATACGCTGCGCCTCACCGCCGGACAGCGTCGTCGCCGACTGCCCCAGCGTGAGGTAGCCGAGTCCGAGGTCATCGAGGATGGCGATCTTCGGGCCGATGGCTTTCTCGTTGGCGAAGAACTCCGCCCCCTCTTCAATCGACATGGCCAGGATGTCGGCGATGGTGCGGTCCTGCCACAGCACCTGCAGGGTGTCGGCGTTGTAGCGCTTGCCCTTGCAGGCGCCACACAACACCTCAACGTCGGGCATGAAGTACAACTTGGTGCGGATCGTGCCCTCACCCTGACATTCCTCGCAACGCCCACCTTTGACATTGAAGCTGAAGCGCCCCGGCTTGTAGCCCAGGGATTTCGCCGCATCCGTGCCAGCGAAAAGAGCCCGGATGTTGTCGTAGAAGCCGATGTAGGTCGCCGGGTTGGAGCGCGAATTGCGGCCGATGGGGGCCTGGTCGATGGCGATCACGCGGGTTACGTGCTCGATCCCCTCCACCGCGTCGTGGGCGCCGGCGAGGGCGCGCGTGTCGACGAGTTCTTTCCACAGTCTCTGGTAGAGGATGTCATTCACCAGCGTCGACTTGCCGGATCCGGAGGCGCCGGTGACGGCGATGAAGCGGCCAAGGGGGAAGGCGACGGTGAGATTCTGCAGGTTGTTTTCGCGGGCGCCGCGGATGATGAGCGCTTTGCCATTGTGTTCTGTGTGTGCCCGTGGCGGTGGCAGTTCGATTTTGCGTTTCCCCGACAGGTACTGCCCCGTGGGGGATTGTTTGCAGGCAAGGATGTCCTTCAGCTTGCCCTGCGCCACGACCTCGCCCCCGTGGATGCCCGGACCGGGCCCCATCTCGATGACGTAATCAGCGGCACGGATCGTCGACTCGTCGTGCTCGACAACAATGACCGTATTGCCAAGATCACGCAGCGACCGCAGCGTGGCGATCATCTTGGCATTGTCTTTGGAGTGCAGCCCGATGGAGGGTTCATCGAGGACGTACAACATGCCCATGAGACCGGAGCCGATCTGCGTCGACAAACGAATGCGCTGGGCCTCACCTCCGGACAGCGTGCCGGAGGAGCGGTTGAAGGTGAGGTAGTCGAGGCCGATGCCCAGCAACAGGCTCAGCCGACTCTGTACCTCGTGCAGGACCTGAGTGCCGGCGTCGGCGCCTTTGCCGGTGGGTTTGATCGTGCCGAGAAAGTCAGAGAGTTCATCGAAGTGCAGGTCGCCGAACTCGTGGATCGTGCGCCCCTGAATCCTGAACAGCAGTCGCGTGCGCCGAAGACGGGCACTGTCGCAATCCTGGCAAGGGGTGTCCACCATGACACTGTTGAGCCAGCGCTCCATGCCCGAGTGGGCGACATCCTTCTGCCGGTACCAGCGATAGTGGCGCTCGATGTTGTTGCAGATGCCGCGCCACAGCGACTTGCGCTTGAGCCAGCGCTCTTTGCGTTCCTTGGCGTCGGGAGGCTGCAGCAGTTGCAGCGGCTTGTCACCAAGGCCGAAAAGCATGGTCTCCTGCACCTTCTTTGGCAGGTCCTGCCACGGCGTGTCGAGGTCGAACTTCAGCTTCTTTGACAGCGTGTAGACCAGGTGCCCCATCCAGTTATCGGGCTTGTAACTGAAGGCCTCACGAATGAAGCAGCCGCCGCGAATGCTGCGTTTCGGGTCAGGTACCAGCAGATCCGGGTGGGTCTTCTTGTCCATGCCGATGCCACCACAGGTGCGACAGGCGCTCTCGGGATTGTTGAACATGAAGAAGTCCGGCGAGATGTCACCATAAACGAAGTGGTGGGTCCTGCTGCCGAAGTCCTTGTAGAAACGGTCCTTTGCGGCTTTGGTGACACCATCGGTGATGTGCACCGACAGCAGACCGTCGCCGACGAGCAGCGCATGCTGAATGCCGGCCTTGATCTGCTTTTCCACATCGGCACCAATGATGAAGCGATCGACGATGACGTCCATGTCTTGCACGTCGGATTCGTCGAGGTCGAGCTCATCGGATAGATCGGTCAGCTTGCCGTCGATGAGGATGCGCCGACAGCCCTGCTTGCGGACATCGGTGAACAAGACCTCGAGCTCTTCATCATAGTACGGGAACACCGGTGCGCGCAGCTCGATCGTTGTCCCCCTGGGCAGGGCCATGATCGCCTCGACGATGCGCCCGGTGGTGACAATGGGTGTCGCCTCGCCCGTGCGTGGGCAATGGGCATCGGCGATGGTGGCGAAGAGCAGGTTGAGATAGCCGGAGATGTCGGTGAGGGTGCCCACAGTGGAGCGCGGGTTGCGCCCCACCGTCTTCTGCTCGATGGAGATCACCGGTGACAGGCCGTGGACAAAGTCGACATCCGGTTTTTCGATCTGAGCGATGAAGCGTTTGGCGTACGTGGACAGGGACTCCATGTAGCGTCGCTGACCCTCAGCATACAGCGTGTCGAAGGCCAGCGACGACTTGCCCGAACCGGACAGGCCGGTGACGACGACGAGCTGGTCGCGCGGAATCTCCAGAGAGATATTCTTGAGGTTGTGCACGCGGGCGCCATGGATGGCGACGGTGTCGCGGCGCAGGCTTGCGCGGGGCGGCGTGGGGCTTGGTGCCTTTTTCCGCGTAGAGGTCTTGGCCAAGGTCAGTCTTCTCCGTCGTGGAAAAAGGCGAGCTCATCTACTTCGAGCTGACTGCGGGTCGTGAGTCGCACAGGCGTCGAGACTTTGTCAATGAGGCCGATGTCGGCGAGATACTCGCAGGCGATGACAGCATTGTCGACACCGTGGTTGCGCTCAAAATGGTGGTCGATGGCCGTCGCCGAGCGGGCGTCGCCTTCCCCGTGCAGGTAGGCCAGGATCGGCTTGAACAGACGTCGCGCCTTGCGTTCCAGATAGGTTTCGGCCGTATCCAGCGCCAGGCCAACGGCCTTTTTCGTTTTCTTCTTGTTCAGCAGGTCGACGTAGATGATCTGGAACAATTCCGGATGGAGCCGTTGACCCTGAGGGACCACCTCGCGGCCGATGATCTCGCCGGCGAGGCCCGCTTCGATCTGGGCGAGGTATGTCGCTGCGCCGAGCAGCCAGGAGGCGGTCAGTTCCAGATCACCTCGAGTGATGAACCACTTGCGCGCCTTGTAGAGGCCATAGGCGGCACCGGATGCGGACCGCAGCAACTGGAAGTCAGTGTCGCGTGAACCGACGTGCTGGATCTCGTCGAAGAGCGACTCGATGGATGGATCCCTGGTGAAGAGCAGCTTGCTCTTGGCGTACATGGAGTGGACGAAGGAGTTCCGGTCGGAGCCTTCGATGCCCTTTTTGAATTCGGCACGAGGTGTGATCGAGGTGTGGATGTTGATATCGTCCACCACCAGGGACACGCTGTGGCTTTGGGTCTTCTTGTCGTCCGTGC
>CALFPI010000439.1 GCA_937919035.1 uncultured Gemmatimonadaceae bacterium | reverse complement strand
CTGGGAGGATCGGCAGCCTCGATCAGCGGCAGGTAGCGCTTTTTCAGGTCGTACGTCCACGCCTCATCCAGATCGGCCAGTTTCTCACCGGTGCTGATGGCGAAGACCTCGGCGAAGGTCTCCGCCCGCCACCAGTTGTCGAGGATCCGGGCGAAGACATCCTCGCCATAACGGGCGGCCATGAATTCGCAGATGGACTGCCCTTCCTTGTACATCTGGAAGGTGCCGTAGATACGGTACATCTGCTCGATGGAGGCGAGGCGACCGCTGAACAGAGCGTCGCGCACCACCATATCCCCGTAGCTGTCCCAATCAGCCGACAGGAATTCGGCGAGGCCCTCGGAAAACCACAGGGGGCCGGACCAGACATCTGTGATGCCGCGATCGGCAAGAACCCGGCGGATGCGGTCGAACATGAAGACATGCACCAGTTCATGGTGCAGAACCCGCTCAAATTCGGGATAGGAACCGCTCAGGGGCAGAGCCACACGCCCCTTCATGAACTCGGTGAAGCCCGCCACGCCCTCGGGCAGGAGTCCGGGCAGCACATTGGTCTGTTCGAAATGGACGTGTGAGGCGTACAGGATCAGGGGCACCCGTCGATGCACCGTATGCCGCAGGCGTTGTTCGAGATGGCGGAAACTCTCCTCCGCCATCTGCCCGGCAAAGGATGCCAGTTCGGCCTCTTCCGGGTAGAAGTAGATGTCGAAGTGTTCGGTCTCCAGGCGCTGCCAGTCGAATTCGTCGAACTGCACCTTGTTCTTGCCGAAGTGGTAGAGTTGCGCCACGCACGGATCCACAATACCGACCGTCAGCAACAGCAACAGCAACAGCAGCGATGGCCACCGCAGGCGGATATGGGGGTTCACTTGCCGCCCCCCGCCAGGTAGCCACCAAAGTGGTTTGCAGATTCGACGGGCCGACGCAGACTCACACGTCGTCCCTCTTCGACACCGTGACGGAACGCTTCACTGGCCACGACACCACCCGTTTGGCGCGTCTGGATCCGCGGATTGTGATAGCGGTAGTAGGACTGCAGGCGGCTGTCCCCCTGCCAGACGAGAGCCGTCGTCTCCTCCTGCTCGTCAGGATCAACACGCTGCTGCCCGAGTTTGCCGTGAAAGCCCTGCAGCACCCCGGCGAAGTAGCGCATGCGTTCCCGATTGTCGCGCAGAGACCGCGCCCGCCGGTAGTCGGCCCACAGGCGTTCGAGCAACTGTGACAGGTATGCGTGCACATAGTCGGCCATGTCGAGATTGGTCTGTGTGCCATATACCTCAAGGACTGTGCCCTGCTGGTCGTGCGCGGCGGCATAGCTGCGGGTCCACAGTACCTCGACGAAGAAGAACTCGTTGAGGATCATCGCCAGCCACAGTTCCCAGGCCGGGTGGCGCCCTTTCACCGGGCCCAACTGCCGGCGTTCGAAGCCGCGATCGGCATCCGACTCCACCAGATCGATGTTGTACTCCAGCAGCAGGCGCTGCGCCTTGTTGACGGCCGCCTGCGCCTCGTTCTCGTTCGGGCTGTCGGCCAGGGACAACAGCTTCTTTACCAGGCGCGTTACCCGCGCTTCCGTCACCTCGTCCGCCATCTCATCCGTCGCCTCATCCGGCGCACGCGTAGCGCTCTCGCGCCGTTCGCGCCGAGCCGTGGCACGCGCATCGCAGCGCAGCTTGTGGCAGGCTTCCCGGAAGGCCGCACCATGGGGTTCTTCGTCGTGAACGCGCAGGACTTCGCACACGTACTGGTGGGCCATCTCATGGCGCAAGGTGTCGAGAACGTCGGTCCACGGATCGGTTCGGATGTGGTGCCGGGAGATGGTGATCCGCCGCAGGGCGGGGTCCCACTCACCCAGTTGCTGGCGCCCGTCCCCAAGATGGATGAGGGGCCGCTGCAGAACG
>CALFPI010000438.1 GCA_937919035.1 uncultured Gemmatimonadaceae bacterium | reverse complement strand
TTCTATCTGTGGAGTATGGGATGGATCGCAGGGATCGTGCCGGTGCTCGCGTTTGCTGTATACGTCTACGAGAAGCGGCTCAGGTCGATCGGGCCGCTTCTCGTGGGTGGAGGCTTGTTCTTTGGTGGCTACTATGTCACTTGGCCGTAGTGCTGCCGTCTGATGCGACGATCTTGATGAACTCATGTGGATGTGCGTACCCGTCCTCGCAGACATGAGCGATCGTCTCGAGGGCCAGTCTATCGCCACAGATCGGACATGGCCAGTTGCTCTGCTCGACCCCCTCCATCACAGGAACCCGCACCAACGACCGTAGGCGCCAGTCCTTGTAGACGTCATCCTCTTTCGCCGCTTCATCGAAGGCGATGGCCGCAGGATGCACCGCGACCTCCTCGAGATCTGCCAGGCTGGGTTCGATCTCTTCTATCCTGGTCTCCTGTGATTTTTCAACCACGGTCTCTTGGACAGGAGTATTGATGCCCTTGCTGTATTCATAGTAGCTCCGAAGAAACCCCCCGGGGGCGAAAGGGTTGTCATCGGCCTTGTTGTCTATGTCGCACGGCATCGTGTCGTTCAAGTCGGCGCTGCGCAGATCGTAGTGACGCAGCAGGGACCAGAGTGCTTTCTCCAAGTCCTCAAGCTCTTTGCCCTTGTATGGCGAGCGCAGCAGGTACTTGATGACGTTGCCCGCGTTGAAACACAGCTTCCATATCTCGATGATTCGAATGGGCGACAACTTGAAGCGCAGATAATGATTCGGATTGCTGACGGGGTTTTCTTTCATCTCTCCATCACCTGGAAATGGGTTCTGTCCAATCGCGGTATCTTCATCCAGTGAGCCACAGCCAACTCTGCTCTGGCGCCTGTGGATCTATGCCATCCTTCAAGCATCACGATGGCGTCACACTCCTGCAGGGCGTCGAGGTCGCGCTTGATGATGTCCTTCCACATCTGATCAGTGAAGCCAACAGTCCCTTCCTTGGGGTCGATCCCTACCTCCCTGTCGAGATCGGCCGGCGAGACAGGAACGTGGCCAGCCGCAATCAGCCTGTCCCTGACTTCATCAAAAGCCGGGAAGTTGAGTTCTGGGATCCCCTGCATGGGGCCAGCTATGTACACCTTCATCGACTCCTCCGGATGGTGGTGGTTTTGTCGCACATGCCCTTCTGTAGTTGGTCAACGAGGTGTTCGATTTGATCGTCCCACTGCGCGGTGAATACCTGACGGACTTCGAACGGCAGCAGACTCGACCACTGTTGAGAAAACGTATCCAGAGGTTCGAGGACCATATGTAACACCTCGTGACACACCAGATCGCTCACATCGCCAGAATAGGCAGCGTCGATGGTGATAGACGCCTCCCTGGCTCCGATTTCAGCCTGGGCGTTCCCATGATCGACGTTGTTCTCATTGATATAGAGGTCCATCTCCCAATCCTGCATCAATAGACGCTTCTGCCAGTAGCGCAGGATCTTGTCAACGGCCTCCCTTTTAAGCACTGGCGTCTTTGGTCTCTCGGGCTTTCTTCCAGAAATCGATCGCGATCCCACGGTCCTGGCTCTCTGCTTCAAACTTGTCGATACATCGATGTGCTTCAAAGTGATTCTTGGCCTCCAAAATTGGGTCGGTCATATCAGCCTCGAGCGCGTCTGTATCGGGTCTGATCGGAATGGGGATGACATCACTGCTGCCCGCGGGAGAGGCGTAGCAGATCCATCCTGTGGGCCGCTCGTTGTATCCCTGCTTCACACGTTCGAATCGTTGGAAGCCTCCGGTGACATCGAAGACCAATCCTGCAGCTCGCTCCAGTCCCAAACTAAGCCAATGGACATGCCCGTGGCTGACCCGCTGGATGCTGTTCGCTCCGTGGAACTCATACTGCGTTGCCAACTTCAGGACCAACTTGATGGTCTCGTCAATCAAACTCGGAGAACTCGGGGAGGTTTTGGAGTGTCCGTACCCATGGAAGAACAGAGCGTTGAAGACGCCTTCGTCAGCCAGGTTCCACACGGTGTACTTCCCCACGAAACTGGCCTTCAGCCTGAACATCCTGAGCAGGTAGACGAACGGCAACGAGGTGGGTTCTGACATGGTGTAGTCGTGGTTGCCCGGAGTCTTGCGGATCTCAATATCTCCGGGTGAGATCTGCGCCGCCCCTGCACATCTCTCGACAAACTCCACAAATCTCATGGCCGCTGCCGATACCTGCTGTTCAGCTTTCGGGATGACCGACTCGAGGACTTGCTCGCGATATATCCCTCGTCCTGGGATGATGTCGCCGTTTTCGATGATCTGCAGTTTCCGCGGCCGGAACTGACGGATCACAGTCAGGGTTTTATCTTCGCAGGAATCGATAGCGGTGGGGAGGTGGTTGCGATCGTGAAGATGCCAATCGCTGATGTTGATCGTCATCGTGCCGCCCGATACGCCAGCGGCAACGTCCGTGTGCGTAGCCCATGTCAACTGATGGCGCAGGCTGTCGATCTCTGCCCGCAGCGTTGAAACAATGGAGCCGTCTTCTTTTTGCTGCGGGCCAACGAACCCAACATCTTCCGGCTTCAGGTCTCGCGGAATGATGCGTTGTTCTGGTTCAACTGGAGGGAGGATTGCCGGAACTTCGGTGGCAATGTCACCGCGGATACGCAGGTTGGATATACACCCCTGGACGGTGGATCGCTGGACTCCGACTTTGCGGCCAATCGCGGCGAGGTTTCTTTCGCCTGATTGCCATTCTTGCAACACGGCCTGCTGGTTGGCAGTCAGGTCTTTCAAACGTGTGCTTTCATCGAGGTTGCCTCTTTATGGGAGTAACTCCAACTCTCACATCAAGTTGAAGTTACGCAAGGCACACTCGGTATGCAAGGCTTTACAGCGGTAGTGGAAGGGGCGGTTTGCCTGACTCTTCGCGTTGGATATTGAGGGATATGATCGTTTGTTTGGTGGCGGCTTTGAGGTCTTGCGTTGTCTCTCGGAGTGTTCGTAGGTCGCGGGAGAATTCAGATACATCCTTGCGGAATGCTGTGTTTTCTCTGACCTCTGCCTGGATTGTGCCGAGTTTTGAGTGGATCCGTTCCACGGAGTCTCCTGTTTTCTGATTCTGATTGAACAGGATCCCCAGAAGGCCCGCTATGGTCGCAAACGCTATCCCGCCGATAGTTGATGCGGACGTCACAGACAACGCCCCAGGGTGAACGCTCAGAGCCTTGTGATCGCGAAGATCTTGGGCCATATCAGCAGCGCAGGCGATGGAAAAAAGCAACCCAGATATTACCAAGAACGCCGTCAGTTTCTTCACCGGACCACTCCTTCTGCCAGTCCTATGGACCGCTCGATAAAACTCCAGTTGATGACACCGGCTGTAACCAGGGCCAGTACTCCACTTGCCAAGGCGACGTAGATCGTCAGCGTCACAGGACGCACCCACCACGCCGGTCCCTTGGGCTTAACCTCGACGTTGATGCGCTCGTGCACAGCCGTGACTTGTGCGCCTATGAAGTCTCTCAGTTCATCCAGGCGCCGCTCGACGCGGGCTATGCGGTCCTCGTCGGTCATTCCGTAGGCTGTGCCGGGTGCGCCACAGCGTTGTGCTGTGTGATCGCCTGCTGGTATTGCTGCACCTGCGCCCCACACTGCTGGAGCATAGCAGATTGCTGCACCATGATCGTGTCCACATGCCACGTCTTAGCGAAGTAACTGGCACCGCAGACTACGTTGAGGAACAAGAGCAGGGCCAGAGCGGCGGTCTTGAGTTTTTCTGTCATCGGATCACTTTCTGTGCGGTCAGGATGGAGTCGAGTTGGGCCTGCGCCACAGCGCGGGCGGCTTTCTCGACGGCAATCAGCGAATCCTTACTGGCGATGGCCACCGTCCGGGCAATCTGCTCTGCGGCGAGTTTGTCCTGCTCCGCTTTCACGGACGCTTCCAGCGCAACGATGGTGATCTGGCCTGAGAGATCGGGGCCATACTTCGCCTCGTATTGTGCCTTCAGGCTACTGGCTCTGGCTTGAATCCCACCGACAATATCAGCGATCACATCGTTGCCGGGGCCAGCGTGAGCCGCATACCAGATGTCGAGCGAGTCCATCTCGACGGCGGTGTATTTCAGGATCGTCTGGATGTCGGCGCGAGTGTCTGCCATTGCAGTCGTGGCCAACAGGCAGAGGATGGGGATGAGTCGTTTCATTGTCACCTCAGTTTGTTGAGAAGAATGTGTCATACCACGGACGCTTGAGTTCTGCGATCTCGGCGGCTTGCTGTTGCAGGATGGTTTCCAACGATGCTACGCGCTGACGCAACGGAGACTGCGGGTCGCCGGTAAGACCGGGTGTTTCGATCTCCGAC
>CALFPI010000437.1 GCA_937919035.1 uncultured Gemmatimonadaceae bacterium | reverse complement strand
AAACTGGCAGAGGCGGTCTACGCTGATACCCAGGCCGACGGCGAACCCGAGCATGATGCCGCTCAGCCCACTCCGGAGGGGAACGGCAAACCCCACAGAAATGCCGCCGTCGATGCCGACTTCGAGGTCGTCGATAAATAGAGCAAGAGCCCCGTGGATTTGCGGCACATTCCACGGGGCTCTCTCTGTTCGGTAAGCAATGTCAGCAGCAGGATACCAGGCGTCTAGGCGTCTGGCCGCAGCAGCAGCTTGAGGCCTTCCTGCCTCTCCATCATCTGGAAGCCGAGCTCCCATTCCCCCAGCGTCAGCTGGTGTGAAATCAGCTTCTCGTTGTCGATCACACCACTGGCCATCAGCTTGAGAGATCGTTCCCAGGCGGTGCGCCGTTGGCCGATCCCGCCGCTGACAACCAATTCCTTGTAGGCGATCTTTTCGAAGTCCACTTCGACACGTTTTCCAGGCAGCCCCATCAGCGACACTTTGCCACGCTTGCGCACGCCCTCAAGAGCCAGATCGATCGCCGGCGCCGCTCCGGCACACTCGATGACGACGTCCGCTCCGTAGCCTCCGCTCAACTCCTGCAGTCGTTGCACAGCATCGACGGTCTGCACGTCGATGGTATGACCGATACCGAGTTCACGCTCAGCAAAGGCGAGTCGCTCCCGATCCCGAGACGTGCCGCACAGCACCACCGTGCCCCCTTCGGCCATGGCGACAAGCGCCGAAAACAAGCCGACGGGCCCGGGACCAATGATGGCGACCACGTCACCGGCAGTAACCCCGCACTGTTCGATGACAGAATGCACGCAGCAGGCGAGCAATTCGGTGACAGCGCCAGCCTCGAAGGTCACCGTATCGGGAAGTTTGTGGACGAAGGTGGCGTTCACGTATGGCGCAAAGCAGCCATCGTGGTAGTAGCCCATGACCTGCCGTGTCGGGCACATGTTGTAATGCCCACTGAGGCAAAAATCACAATGCCCGCAGATGTAGATGCTCGGCTCCCCCGTCACCCGATCACCCACGACGATGTCATCAGAGACTCCGACGCCCTTGTCGACGACGACGCCACTGAACTCATGCCCCATAACGACGGGCGTTCTGATGTTGTAGTTGATCGTATCGTGATAGATGTGCAGATCGGAACCACAGATGCCGGCGGCCCGGACCTCGACCTTTACCTGCCCCGGCCCCGGAGGCCGTTCATCGATGTCGCGCACTTCCACAAAGCCACTGCCGCGTTCAAACTTCACCACCCCACGCATCTGCTGCCTTCCTACTCTGGGTCAATGCCGATAAGCTCAAGGCGATCGCCGATAACGATCTGGTCCACACCGGAGAGCGCCGTCACGCGCGAAACACGAGCGCCGATAATATCCTCTACCTCAACGACGGCGATGCTCTGCTCGGGATCCCCATGGGTCGCTCGCTCGCTCCCCGGGTACACGGCGAAACGATAGCCCTTATGCACGCCGTTTTCGCTGCCCACGTTGATGAACAGCTCCGGTCCGAAGGCGGACAGGATCTGGGCCATTCCGGACGAAACCTGAATGCCCTGGGGACGGACCAGATGTGCCACTTGCTGCATGATATCGTCCATCACAGCAATGGTAGCCTGACCAATGGCCGTGCCGCGAAATTCCTCTGAGCCATACTTCATCTGGTCCAGGTTGAGGAACTGGTAATCCTGTTCGCGAGGCTTGCCGAGCAGGTCCAGACCCAGACCACGGTCGACGATCTCCTGCTGGGCGTGGGCATTGCCGATGCGATCGAGGTCGGAGGCGCGCACGAGTTGCACCTCGATCTCCGCCAAACCCTTGTACGCCTTGTAGCCACCGATGAGCGGATCACCCACACTCAAGCGTTCCATATTGTAGTCGAGGAGCACACCGGTGAGCAGCATGTCGGCACCCAGAGAGTCGGCGATCTGCCGAAGTTTCTGCTCCTCCCAGCGCTTGGGACGCTTGCCCACGAACTCGAGCACGGCTGCGTGGGGCACAATCCGCCACGCGGTGGCACGCTGCATCTCCTCCGACAACAGGCGTGCCGGTTCGTTGTGCAGATCCCAGACACCATCACGGAAACCGGACTCGTCATCGAATGGCAATACAACAATCCAGGGCCGGTAGTAGGCTGCTGGATCATCCTTGATCTGGGAGCGACGCTGGCGGAATAACTCAACGGCAGAGGCGGTCGCAGCGGCCTCTGCAGCGACGCCCGGAGCGCCACGGTTGGCCGCGGTCTGTGGTGGCTGCAGCGGCGCGCATCCGACACCCACAAGGAGCAGACCGGCGGCGATGGCGAGAAGCATTGGCAGGGCGCGACCGCGAAGGGGCACTGGCAGCAAGCGGGCGGGGAAAATCAGCGTCATGTGACGCTATGTCAAGCAGCCGGGGGCCACCACTGACCGGGTGGCGGGAGGCACAATGCTGTGGTAGATTCGGCCCGTACAGGACGCCTCAACTAGGAGAGAACGTGCCACAACATCGGATACTTGTTGTCGAGGATGAAGGCATCGTCGCTCTGGATATCAAGGGAAAGCTTGAAGGCATGGGCTACCTTGTGCCGCGTATCGTGGCCTCCGCATTGGACGCGATTGCCGCCGCAACGCAGCTGAAGCCTGACCTGGTATTGATGGACATCCAACTCGAAGGAGAGATGGATGGCATCGATGCGGCTACGAAGATAAACGCCGATCTCGGGATTCCTGTGGTCTACCTGACAGCGTATTCCGACGAGCGGACCCTCGAACGTGCGAAGGCGGCGCGGCCCTTCGGTTATCTGCTCAAGCCCTTCGAGGAGCGCGAGCTCTACACCACGGTCGAAATATCGATCTACAAACACCAGGCCGAGCGCGAGCGGATGCGCCTGGAGGAAAGCCTGCGCCAATCGCAGAAGATGGAAGCCATCGGCCAACTCACCGCCGGCGTCGCCCATCATTTCAACCTGATGTTGCAGGGCATTGTGGGCAATCTGGATCTGGCAGCAATGGATGCACCAGATGCGCTCCGGCCGTTTTTGGACGACGCCGCCTTCGATGCGGATCGCGCCGCGCGGCTCGTACGCCAGCTCATGCTGTTCTATCGGCAGGAGCAGAGCGACCGGTCGACGATCGAACCGGCGGATCTGATGCAGGAAGTGACCACCATGTGCCGCAGCATCTTCCCCAGTTCGATCATGGTAGTACTCGACATCGAACCTGATCTGCCAACAATCAGCGGCAACAACGGCCAATTGCGGCAATGCCTGGCCAATCTTTGTGCCAATGCTCGTGATGCCGTCACCGCATCAGTGCCGACAGTCGGTGACAGAAAGACGATCACTTTGCGCGCCTGCCTGCTGCCCCACGGGGTCGACGAGCGTGTCCTGTCGGAGGGCAATCTGGAGTCCGGTGCTGCACCCCTCGTGCGGATCGACGTGGTCGACGAAGGCATTGGCATGGACGAAGCCACTCGCGACCGGATTTTCGAGCCTTTCTTCACAACCAAGGAGGGTGGCGGCCCCGCTGGTCTGGGGTTGGCGGCGGCATACGGCATTGTTCGCGACCACGGTGGCTGGATCGACTGTGAGAGCGTGCCTGGCCGCGGCACGACGATGTCCATTTTCCTGCCTGCAGGAGCGGCATCGGACGCGGACCCACGAGTCGCGATCACCGAGGCCTCCACCATGCCATCTGTTGCCGATCTGCGTCCCTTTCGCGGCAAGGAGACGGTTCTGGTCATCGCCGATGGGGACCGTTTTCGCAAGATCCTGGACCTGATGCTGGAACGCAACGGTTACCAGGTCCACCTCGGTCGCGACGCAAGTGATGGTCTCAATCTGTTCCGCCACGAATTCGAACACCTCGATCTGGTCGTCATTGCGCTGTCACAACCTGCCAAAGCCACCGCTGTAGAGGATCTGCTTGCGGAGCTGCTGCGCATTGATACACGTGCCCGTACGCTCGTCGTGACGGCACGGCCCGAGGCGGCCCCGCGATGGGGCGCGGCGTCAGCCGTCATGCTGCAGCCCTTCAACACCTATCAATTGTTGAAGACAGTTCGGGGCATACTCGATGCGTGAACTCCGGACCCGTTAGAGGCTGGCGATTCGCTCGTCAAACTCGAGCGTATACCGGGTGCCGCGGCGCTCCCCCCCGGAGACTTCCGTTGTCGTTACCGTGGCGTGCAGTTGCTGAGCCAGAATCGTAACCAGCTTCAGCCCCAGTGATTGCGCCCGCCGCAGGTCGACGTCTGCCGGCAATCCAGCCCCATCGTCCTCAACTACCAGTCGATGCGCAGGTCTGCCGGTGGTCCTTGCCAGGCGGCGAAAACGTACGGCTACACGTCCCTGTCCATCCGGGAATGCATGCTTCAGGGAATTCGACAACAGTTCGTTAACAATCAGCCCGCAGGGGATCGCCTGGTCGATGCCGAGGCGGATGCCCTCGTCGACTTCGACATCGATCACGATGGAGTGCGTATCGTGCAGATAGGACTGGTAAAGGGTCATGGCAAGGCTCTGTAGATAGTCACGGAAATCAATACGAGCCAGATCGTTGGACTGATACAGCTTCTCATGCAGAAGCGCCATGGATTGCACTCGATTCCGACTGTCACCAAACAGGGAGAGAATCTCTGGATCCGCAATTTTGCTGGCCTGCAGATTCAGCAGGCTGGAGATGATCTGCAGATTGTTCTTGACCCTGTGGTGGATCTCCTTGAGCAGGATTTCCTTCTCTTCCAACGACTGTTGAAGCCGCGTTTCCGCCCGTTTCCGTTCCGTGATATCTGCGGCGGTAATGATGAACCCCGCGGCGGCGCCGGCGCGATCGCGGAAAGGCGCAACACTTACGAGAACCGGAATCGGCTCGCCATCGCTGGGCACCATCCCCACTTCACAGGCATCCATGCCGCCCGCGCGGGTCAGGTCGATAACACTTCCTGCCGTGAACATGCCGCCGGAGCCTTCGGCGAACAGGCGACTGGCGGAGCGACCGATGACATCCCCCTCTTGATAGGAGAGCAGGGCGAGGGCGGCACGATTGACGCGTCGAACCGAACCGTCCGCATTGGTCACAATCAGCACATCGCGCATGTTGTTGAGGATGTTGTCGAGGAAATCAACGGAGACCGTTGTTGTCGCCATTTCCCTGCTCATGCGATTGAAACTGTGTGCCAGTTCTCCCATCTCGTCATGGGACAGCACCGGCACACTCTCGCCAAGGTTGCCCGCAGCGATGCGCTCGATCGCTGCCGCCATCTGCTGCACTGGGCGCAGGATCCGGTGCACGTAGAACAGGGTGATGCCCATGGCCAGGACGTTGATGACCGTGACGATCCACATGATCTGATTCGAGATTCGATCCGCCGTATCGAGGGCCCGGTCCAGTGGCAAGCCCAGACGGATCGTTGCCAACCGCCGTTGTCCGACCCGATCCGCGGGGCCAAGGAGCAGAAAGGCTTCGCCCTCGTCGGTTCGATCAACTTCCCAGACGGGATAGGAAACGTCCATCACCCGGTGCCCATCGACGCTCACTTGCTCCTGCATGGGCACCGCTGCGTCGACGGCACGGCGCGAGATGCCGTCGTCATAGATCTTGTCCTTCTCGAGGACGTCCGTATGCGCCAACACACGGCGCTGCGGGCTGAGAATGATCGTGTACTCCGCCTCCGTGTTGGCCTGTGCTCGCTGCAACGGCGGCAACAGCAAAGCCTCGTCTCCCCCCAGAAACGCCTCCACCATCTCTCCGCTTTGCGTCAGGTTCATGCCGATCGCGCGCCCGCTGCGCGCCACATCCTCAATGAGAACCGTCTCGGCAGCCCTTCGGCTCAACAGCGTCATCATCACGACGGACAGCAGGAACGTCGGCAGGAAGAGCAGGAGAGCAGGAGAGCAGGAGAATCTTCTCTGTGGTTCTCATCCAGCAACCCCAATGAGGCAACACAATGGCCTCGATACGATCGACTCGTCACGGCTGGCTGGAACCGGTTCCCAATGCAGGGCTTCGATGGCGCCGTCGGCGGCGCGGGCGGCAACATCCACGCCCCTCGCAGCAGGAAGAGCCCCCCACATGGGGTGCGATCCCTCAGGTTGCGCCACCACAGCAGATGTGAGTGTCGCGCTACCGAAACAGACGCGGCGCAACATCAAGGGGGTTGAATAGAGCCAGAGCATGGGCTCGGACAGTTGCTGGGAGACGGAGACGAGCCGCCCGATCCGGGCGAATCGTCAATCTATGTCAGTCCACGGAACACGACAACGGGATGCTCTGAGGGAAAGAACTGCCGCCGATCAGATCCCCAGTTCCTCTTCCCGGTAGTCATGCGAAGTGGACGAATCTCGTCCGAGGCCTGAGAAAAAAGCTGTCAGGGCCAGCGCCAGGGGCGCCAGAAGCAGGGCAATGACGATCGCTGCAGCTCTCATGGTGCACACTCCCGTGTGTGAGGTCTACCACCATGTGTTTAGCAAGGGTTGTACCAGCTGCGCGGCGTTGTTGCATGACTCGCCCAGCGCGGATTGTCCCGTTTTATCGTTCGCAGTCACGCAACAATCTTTGCTGATTCCGGCATGCCGAGTGTCGTCATCCGATTAAGGATGATGACGGCGATCAACGCCTCTGTCTTCTGGGCATCGGGATGTTGGGCTCGAAGACGGTCTCCGATGATGCGTTTGTACCGGTACATCGCATTCTCGG
>CALFPI010000436.1 GCA_937919035.1 uncultured Gemmatimonadaceae bacterium | reverse complement strand
TGGGTGCCTTGGCTGTGGTCTCGGTGGCAGGATCCATGGACGTGGCGTCCGCACCACTGACAGCACCATTTTCGTCGCCATTGCCGGCTTTGGTGCGACTGTCGCCGGCCGTCAGTACACCGTCGATACGCTGCAGCAGACGATCGCGATCCTCATCGGGCTCGAGCAACTGAAACTCGAGCAGCGCCGTCTGGCCGATCAGGCTCTTGGCGCGCTCCACATCCTGCAAGCCCGGCAGCTCGACGATGATGCGGTTTTCGCCCTGGCGCTGGATGGTGGGTTCGGCGACACCGAACTGATCCACACGGTTGCGGATGACCTCCTGGGCGCGATCCACGGCGTCACGTGCTTCCTCGGGTTCCAGACCCTCGGTCTGCACTTCCATGACCAGGTGGATTCCGCCCTGCAGGTCGAGGCCCAGATTGATGGCCCGCTTCTGCAAGTCGTAGTAAGTCGTCGGGCGATCATGCTCCATCTGCTGTCGTGCGTCCCCATCGAGTTGATAAAACTCGACCGTGGGGTACAGGTGATAAACAGCAGCGACCACAAGGGCCAGGATCAGCAGGAGTTTCCAGTTCTGTCTCATCGTGTCACTTTTTTGCCTGTCGGCTCACAATTCGCGAGCTGGTGAGTCAGGGGCCGCCTCAAGGCGACCCTTCAGTCCCTCGGACAACACGCGTCGAAGCATGCCGCCGGATTCGTAGTAGACCAGTACTTCCACACTGTCATCTGCTGCTGCCCAGGCGAGGGCCTGCTGCGGACCAGCGACAAAAGCCGCTGTTGCCAGTGCGTCTGCTTCCATGGCGCTGCGCGCCCACACTGTGGCACTTATCGCCCGGTTCGCCGGCATCCCCGTGCTCGGATCGAGCAGGTGGTGATACCGGTGGCCGTCGAACTCAAACGTCTGTTCATAATCACCCGATGTCGCCAACGCCGCCAGACCGACATCGTCCACAGCGATGATAAGATCGGCTTGCCGCGGATGCTGTACGCCAAAACGCCAGGCTCGTCCGTCAGGCTTCACCCCCCAGTAGCGCAGGTCGCCGCCGGCTTCGATAACGCCTGCTGCCACACCTGCTGCCTGCAGTCGGGCTACCGTCCGGTCGACGATGTAGCCCTTGGCGGCACCCCCGAGGTCCAGATGCAGACCTTCGACGCCGAAACGAACCCGCGCCGTGTCGAATTGCACCCGCTGATACCCGGTCCGGGCCAACGCCGAGTCAATGGCTCCTGCCGCCGGCGGTCGCGTGGCATCAGGAAACCCCCACAAATGGGTCAGCGCACCCAGAGCCGGGTCAAATATACCCCCGGTTCTCCGGGCGATCTCCAACGACTTTCCCAGAACTTCGGCCAGGTCCGGTGATACATCCGTCCAGCCATCGGCGGCCTGGGTATTCACCCGCGCCACCTCACTATCGGAGCCGTAGTGCGTCAACTGCCCGGAAAGACGGTCAATCTCATCCCGCGCCAAGGCAAACATCGGTGGCGCCGCATCCTCATCGAGGTACAGGGCGATACGCACGACCGTGCCCATCGCCACATGGTACTGCTCCAGCGCCTTCGCCGGTTCTGCCTTCGGCAGCAGCAGGAGCATCAGGCCAATGCCTGCTGCTCCAACCAGAAGCCGGACCTTCACGTTCGGCCCAGCTCAGTTGTCGCGTACGACGACCAGCCGCACCGCTGTCTCGAGAATCGACCGCGACACAGATGGTGGCAGAATCTCAAGGCACGCCTGTGCCTTTGCGGCGTACGCATGGGCTGTGTCCTGAGCGGCGGCGACGCCATCATGCTGCGCAACAAAATCACAGACACGGGTCCAGTCAGCCTCTGTGGGCTCTGCCGACGCCAGGATTCCGACGACTTCCGCCCGTTCTGCTGCAGGCGCCGCATCGAGGGCCTTGATCAGTGGCAACGTAATCTTGCGTTCGCGCAGATCGTGGCCCACCGGTTTGCCCAGTGTTGAGACGTCGCTGGTAAAGTCGAGCATGTCATCGGCGATCTGGAAGGCCAGTCCAAGATACTCCCCGTACTTGGTCAGAGCCTCAATCATCTCGCGTGGCGCGTCGGCCATCAGTGGACCGATGCGGCAGGCCGCAGAGATCAGGGACGCCGTCTTGTCGCCAACCATGGTGAAGTAAGAAGCCTCACTTGTGTCAGCCTGCAGGCCGATCTGGAACTCGAAAATCTCGCCCTGACTCAGCCGCTCCGTAGCACGAGCCACCGCACCCAGTGCCTCGAGGTTGCCCAGATCCACCAGCAGACACAGGGCCCGCGCCAGCAGAAAATCTCCCATCAGAACGGCGACGTGGTCATTCCACTTGCTGTTGACCGAGGCTTCACCGCGACGAATGTCGGCCTGATCCACGACGTCGTCGTGAATCACGGTCGCGGCGTGGATCATCTCGACGCCGACACCGGCATCGATGACACGATCGTCCCAGTGGCCGGTGGCGCGCGCGCACAGAATCGTGAGGGCAGGCCGCAGGCGTTTGCCTTTGAGTGTGGCCATGTAGCGCGCCACGTCGTGCACCATTCCGACATCGGCCTGGAGCTTCTCATCCAGGCGTTGCTCGAAGAGGTCAATCTCCTTCTGGATGGGGCCCAGGAGTTGGCCGAGTGATCCGGAAGAGCTCATTATGGCTTGGGTATCACAGCCGGCAAAGGGTGGTCTCAGGGCGTAAAGGGTGGGCTCAGGGTGTCGTTTCGACGGATGAAATCAGCGTAACTTCAGGAAAACACGAAAATTAAGGGTGAATTATGGGAGTGTCAACGAAGGGGAGAGCTATGGAACCTGTGTCCGACAACACCTAAGATGGGGATCTACCCCCTGACGGAGACGAACGGAGAGTCAACATGAAGATCGATCGCATCGAAACCTTTCTGCTGCACGCGGCGCCACCTGGCCATGGCGGCTGGGCCTCGCGCAACTGGCTGTTCGTCAAGGTGTATACGGATGAGGGGCTGACCGGTGTGGGGGAGGCCAGTGGCTGGCCGCGCGTGGTGGAGACGGCGATCCAGGACCTGACGCCGCTGCTGATTGGTGAAGATCCGCAACATATTGAGCGGCTCTGGCAAAAGATGATGTGTTCCATGATGGGCCACGGCATGACGGGAGTCGTCGGTGCCGGCGCCATGACGGGGATCGAGATGGCCTTGTGGGATATCAAGGGCAAGGCCCTCGGCGTGCCTGTGTGGAGCTTGTTCGGTGGCAAGATGCGGGACCGGGTGCGCATCTATGCCCATGCACATACCCGTGAAAGGGCCCGGACGCTGGTCGACGAAGGTTACACCGCGATCAAGACGGGAGGCATCAAGAACTGCGTCGAGACCGTCGCCGCCATCCGCGATGAAGTCGGCGCCGAGATCGATCTGATGGTCGACGTGCACGGGCCGCCATGGTTGACGACACGGGATGCCATCGCCCTCGGCCAGGCGTTGGAGGAGTTCGACCTGCTGTTCTACGAGGATCCCGTTGCCCCGGAGAACGTCGAGGGCATCGCCCGCGTCTCGGCCGCCGTGAACCTGCCCATCGCCGCCGGTGAGCGTCATGCGACGATGTGGGGCGTGCGTGAACTGATCGAACGCGAGATCGTCGATGTCATTCAACCCGACACGGGTCGCGCCGGAGGGCTGCTACAGATGAAGAAGATGGCCGCCATGGCCGAAGCGCACTACATCACGATGGCCCCGCACGATGGGTCCCTGGGGCCGGTGGCGGAGATGGCCGCCGTCCACTTGATGGCGACGCTGCCGAATTTCCTCATTCTCGAGCACCTGGCCGACGATGTGCCGCAACGTTACGAAGTGATGACAGGTCAACCGGTCATTGAGGACAGTCACATCATCGTGCCCGATGCGCCGGGCCTGGGGATCGACATCGTCGAAGAGGCCATCGCCCACTATCCAAGTACGGGCAACGTGTCGATGCCGGAGGACACGTACGACTACAGCTACGTCTATGCACGGCATGCCCGATCGCAGTGGCTCAGCGGCCAACAGACGCCGCCACCAAAATACCGACCGGGTCATGTTTTCTAGATTTTCAAACGCCCCGGGCTGAACAACCCCTGTGGATCGAGGGCATTTCGCAGCGTTTGGTTGAGCCGCGCCACCGGCTCGGAAAGGGGCGTGAAAGCAGCCTCATTGGTGTCTTCGGCGTCGCTGCCGACGCGCGCCGCAACGCCCCTGTTGTCGGTGGCGATGTTGTGGACGGCAGCGGCGGGCATCGTAGCCGGCAATACGGCCCAGAGCAGGCCACCACCCCAGTCCAGGCAGTAGCGGTCCAGCCCCAGTTTGTCGAGAGCGGCGACGGCGTCGTCGACCCGGGAAGGCGGCAACACGATCCGGTAGAGGATCTCGCCCGGGAGCATCTGCAGGCCGCCACACTCACGAATCTGCTCCCAGAGTTGCTGTGAGGCCGTTTCGTCCATGATCTCACCCCTGCCCGCATCCTTCAAAAGGGATTCGGTCTGCGTCCGTATGGCCGCCACGGACCCCTCGACGCGGGCCCATAAGGTGCCGTTCGCCGATGTGTAACTCAGTCCGGTAATCGCCTCCGGCCGACGCGACCAGGCAAACATGAGTTGCAGCGCCTCCTGTCGAGACCGGGCATCCATGGCCAGGGTCTGTTGGCTTTCCGGGCGCGGCCACAATTTTACGCAGACTTCGGTCATGACTCCCAGGGTGCCATAGGCACCCACGAGCGCGCGCCATAGATCGTACCCCGTCACATTCTTGACGACGCGGCCCCCGGCGCGGATGACCCGCCCCCGACCATCCACAAACTCCATGCCGAGGACGAAGTCACGGGCGGCGCCGGCCACAAACCGTCTGGGTCCCGAGGCGCCGATGCCGATCGTGCCACCAAGGGTCGCGGCGGCACCCCAGAAGGGGGGCTCGAAGGCCAGATGCTGATTGTTGTCGGCAAGCAAGGCCTGTACTTCGGCCAGGGGTGTGGCGGGGCGGGCGATGAGGATGAGTTCTTCCGGCTCGTAGGTGACGATGCCACGGAGGTCTGACAGATCCATGGAAACTGCCGCCGTCGTGGTCCGCCCGAGGCGGTCCTTGGTGCCGCCGGCGCGCAGTGCCAGGCTCGTGCCATGGGCGGCTGCGTGGCGCACGCTTGCAGCAACTTCGGCGACCGTGGCAGGGACTACGGCAGGCGTGGCCAATGGCTAGAACCGCTCGAGATCGGGGAAAGGCAGGCGGCCGCCGTGCACGTGCATCCGGCCCTCGGCACAGGTTCGCAGCACGGGATACACCTTGCCTGGATTGAGTCTGAGATCGGGGTCGAAGGCGCATTTGATCTCCTCCTGCAGATCCAGATCGTCGTCACTCAACTGGCAGGGCATGAGATCACGCTTTTCGAAGCCAATGCCGTGTTCTCCGGACAGCACACCACCGACTTCGACACACAGTTTCAGAATTTCACCACCCAACTCCTCGGCCCGCTCCAGTTGGCCCTCGGCATTGCTGTCGTAGAGCACCAGAGGATGCAGATTGCCGTCGCCGGCGTGGAACACATTGGCGACCCGCAGGCCATAGGCGGCAGACAGTTCGCTGATGCGCTCCAGGACCTGTGGCAGCCGCCCCCGCGGAATCGTGCCATCCATGCAGTAGTAGTCGGGGCTGACACGTCCCATCGCCGGGAAGGCGGCCTTGCGACCGGCCCACAACCGCTGGCGTTCCTCGGGGGTGTCCGCCCGACGCACCTCGGTGGAGCCGCCGGCGCGGACCAGAGCCTCCACGGCCGCGATCTGCGCGTCGACCTCGGAGGCCGGTCCATCGACCTCCGCCAGCAGCAACGCAGCCACATCCTGAGGGTAGCCGCAGCCGAGGAAGCTCTCGACGGCCTGGATCGACAGGCGATCCATGATCTCCATCCCGGCGGGGATGACGCCGGCACCGATAATGTCGGCCACGGCACGTCCGGCGGCGGCGACCGAGTCGAAGCCAGCCATGAGCGCGCGCGCCGATTCGGGCTTCGGCAGGATACGCAGGGTCGCCTCGGTGATGATCCCCAGCAGGCCTTCCGAGCCGGTGAACAGCGCCAGCAGATCGTAACCGCCACGCTCCAAGGCAGCCGAGCCGAGATTCGCGATCGTGCCATCAGCCAGAACCAGCTGTACGCCCAGCAGATTGTTGGTCGTGGTGCCGTACTTCAGACAATGCACGCCACCGGAGTTTTCTGCGATGTTGCCACCAATGGTGCAGGCGATCTGACTCGACGGATCCGGCGCATAGTAGAATCCGTGCGCGGCGACGGCGTGGGTGACGCTGGCATTGGTCACGCCCGGCTCGACGGTGATCGTGTGGTCCTCGACGTCGATGCGCAGGATGTGGTTCATTCGCGCCAGGCTGAGGATGATACCGTCCCCCAGCGCCAGGGCACCACCGGACAATCCGGTGC
>CALFPI010000435.1 GCA_937919035.1 uncultured Gemmatimonadaceae bacterium | reverse complement strand
TTGCCGTGTCGAAGGCGAAAAAACCATCGATACTGATCACGTAGAGCACCCCCTGCAGCGCACAGCAGCCGCCCTGACGGGTGGGTTCGGGCAAATCAGGTTCCAGGCGCCATGACGTTTCACCGGAGCCGATGCTTTCCACCGATCGCAGCTTCGTCGTTGGATCGCACGCACCTCCCACCGCCCAGATACGCCCGCCGCTGGTCATGACGAAGGGATCTGTGCGCACCTGACGGAGGCGTGGACCGGATGTCCAGGCGCCGCTCACTGGGTCGTAGATGTCGACGACATCCAGCGTCGTGCGTTCACCGTCGCGCGCGCCAAGCTCGCCCTCGCCGCCGATGATCCAGATGCGACCATCCAGTGCGCTGATGCCGTTGTAGCGCCTGGGAAAGGGCATGTGACTGACGACGTCCCAGCAACCACTGGCAGGATCAAAGGCAAAGAGCTCGTCGAACACGCGCTCCCGGGTGGGGTAGCCCCAGCGTCGGGTCAGCCCCCCTGCCATGAACAGACGGCCCTGCCAGGGCACGGCGAAGATATCGTGATTGCCACCGCCCGGCAGGCGGCCCGGCTGCTGTTCCCAGTCGAGGTGCCAGGTTGACGCCGGTGCCGGCCGTCGGCAGAGCCCGTCGTCACCGGCGGCCCAGATCGTGCCCTCGGAGTCGGTGTGCAGGCAGCGCACCAGCGAGGCTAGCTGGCCAAGGCTCTGCTGAATCGTTCTGCCTGTGGCATCGATGTCGAGTTGGACGAGTTCTCCCGAACCGAGGGGCACCAGGACCCGGCCATCCGGTGAAAGCCCAAGCGTGTGGATCGCGTCGCTGCCTGCTGCCCCTGCGGGTCTCTGCCAGCCCTTGGCATGATCATCACGCGGCCAGAAACAGCGCACGCCCGTCGGCCCGGCGATCCACAGGAAACCAAAGCAGTCCACCACGAGGTGGTCCCAGAGCCCGTCTTCCACGGGTACGACCTGCCACATTTCGGGGGCACTGGCAGCGAGAACGAGCAACTCGCTGCGGCCATCGTGGGCAACCAGACTCCAGCGATTGCCGTAGAGGTCCGCCGCCAGGGGCAGAGGAATCGTGCCGTCCGTTGCCGCCGGCTGATCGGCGAAGGTCCCTTTCAGGCGGCGATGTTTCGGGCAGCCTTCGACGAAGATTTCGCCGCCAGGCCCACGTATGACGCGGCCCTGAGCTTGCGGTGCACCACCGAAGTCGACGGTGACATCCTCTGGCGGACCGTTGTCGGACAGATCGAAGCGCAGCACCTGGGTCCCCTGCGTGGCGTAGATCGCGCCGTCCGGCCCCGGAGCGGCAGCATCGATCCCTGTCTCTGCCATGTATTCGACGCCGTCACCAGACACTCGCGCCAGACCAGCAGCAAAGGCCAGCAGCAGGCCCTTCTCGCCGTTCCCCCAGATCGCCCTTGGCGCACGAGCCCAGTCGATCACTCTCTCCATCAGACACTCCCGTAGAGCGGTTCGTGATGTGCAGCTACCATCAGCCGGAGTGAATTGTGGGCCATTGAGATCAAGTTGTCGAGTGCGCGCCGTCCGTAGGATTGTCCCTTCCGGCCCCATCCCCCAGACATGCGGCACTGGTCACAATAACGAAGATTGACAATCTTTGCTGGTCCACATATCGTCGGGAACCGGACAAGGAGCCGAATCATGAACGTTTCTCTCACGGCAGAACTCGAACATGCCGTCCAGGAAAAAGTCGCCAGCGGCCTGTACAACAACGCCAGTGAAGTGATGCGCGACGCCCTGCGGCTGATGCTCAAGCGCGATGAATTGGGCGACCTGTATAGCGATTGGCTGCGTGCGGAGATGGAGATTGGCTGGCAAGCCGCCCTTCGAGGAGACTTCGCTGAGGACTGCACCCCGGAAAGCATCCTGTCCAAAGCCGGCAAGTAGGATCCTCTGAAGCCATACAGGATCACAACGCCGGCGGAAGCCGACCTGATCGGAATTGCGCGTTATACTCGCACGCAATGGGGATCGGAGCAGGTTGCCGAGTATGTCAGCGGGCTGTTTCAATCCTTTGCGAGACTGGCTGAGTCTCCCGAAATCGGCCAACTGCGCGACGAACTCCGGCCTGGATTGAGAATTCTCCTGCACGAACAACACTACTTCATCTGCTACCGGGTCCATGACGACGAGGTCCAGATTCTTCGCGTGGTCCATACGCGGAGGAATCTGGCCAGACAGATCGCCAGGCTACGCGACCCGCAATAGACGTACGGTCCTTCCTCAGGACCCGATCGCACGTCCCGCGCCGCTGACCCAGGCGCCAATCAACCAGGTCTCCATTGTTTGTTGCGTAGCTCTGCCCGCCTTGGCACAATGATGCCAGAGGGGGCATGCCATGACTACCAATGCGCACCACTGCGTGCTGACGAACGTGCCGAAACTCAGCTTCGGACCGCAAAGCGACACCTTCTGCGCCGCCCTGCAGATCACTCTGCAGTACATGGGCGAGCCGGAATCCACGTATGACAGGCTGATTGGCTGGTCGGGACGGGGCTTCAGGATCTGCTGGAGTGATCGTCTGTTCTTCTGGGATCAACACCTGGGCAAGGCCGACGCGGATCCGGAGCACTACCTGCGGACCGACTGCGATACGGCGGCTGCCGCCGTCGGCGCCGCCGGGTATGAAGCGCGGTTGCTGACGGCGACGGATGAACAGCCGGACGTGGCGGCATTGCGGGCCCTCGTCAGGGACAGCATCTATGCGGGCCGCCCGGTGCTGGCCGCTCTGAGCCTGTCCCGACAACACTGGGCCCCGGAATGGAGCCTGATCACGGGCTACGACGCAGACGGCGCCACGGTGACGGGCTGGTCCTGCTTCCAGGATGAAGAACCATGGAAAGAGGAAGTCGATCTCGAGCCGGATGGCACCTTTCGACTCAGCGACTGGGAAACCCGCACCGTAACCGCTGTACGTCTTTGTGGCGTTCACCGGGCGCAGGACGAGGATGCCCTGGGTAAACAGGCGCTGGAACTGGGTGTCAGCTATGCCCGTGGCAGACAGGACGGTCTCGATGCGTGGGGCGTGACATCCTATGCCGCCTGGGCGCAGGCCGTGGAAGCGGCGGACCTCACCGACCTCGATGCGCATCTGCTCAAAGGTCGGATGCAGTATCACATCCGCTACATCGGCCACCTGGCGGCGCAGCGCTGGTTCACCTCCGCCTTCCTCAAGCAGTTGCACGCGCCGGTCTTCTGCGTCAGTGACGTGCTGCACGCCGCCGGATGGTACGCCCGCATCCACGAACTGATGTGGGATTGCTGGCAGGTCGCCGGCGGCTACTGGCGTGACGAGGATGGGGAGTTGCCGAAGTTTCGCGATCCGGCTACCCGGTCACAGATCGCCGCCATCATCCGTGAGGCGGGAGAACTCGATGCCCGGGCCCTGCAACACCTCGAGGCCGCCCTGTCCGCGTGGGACAAGAATCACGGGGACTACATGGCCTCGTGACCCCCCGAAGGGGTCGTCAGCCCTTGTTGAGCCAGATCTCCACAGCGCCGCCCGTCGGTGCCACGTTGTTCCAGTTGGCGCCGAAGATGTCCAGCCGTCCCGTGCTGCCGAAATCAGCGAGGGCGATATTGTGCGATCCCGTTGTGGCGACCTCCTGCCGCGCCCACGAAGCGCCATTGCCCCTGTTGTAGTACACCGCCACGGATTGTGGCGCCGTCGCCTGGTGCATCTTGGCCACGACAATATCGACGCGTCCGTCGCCGTCGATGTCACCCACCACCATGCCATGACTGTGGTCCGTCTCGGCGTCGATCACGTGCTCTACCCAGTCGGCCTGTGTGGGGTTGTCCGGGGCCTCGTACCAGGCCAGTCGACCCGTTCCCTCCGCCGGCGTCAGAACGATCTCCAGCCGCCCGTCCCCGTTGATGTCTGCCGCTGCGACGACGACGTCGCCATCGGTCCAGCAGGTGTCGAAGTGTTCTTCTGACATGAACAGGAGCTCCTGCCAGGTGCCATCCGGATCACCCTGGGGGTTGCGGTACCACCTGCCACCGATCACCACGTCAGGAAAGCCGTCGCCATCGATATCGGCGACGCAGAGCCCTTCGCCGTGAGGGCAGTCGAAGGACTGCTCCGTCCATTGTGTCGGCGACTGCTGATACCACAGGTAGATGCGATTCCCCTGCAGATGTCCGAAGCCGGACTGATACCGTGTGACGAGGTCGAGCTTTCCATCACCGTCGAGGTCGGCCGGTTCCACATCGTGGGCACCCTCCTTCGAGATCGTCACCGCAGTCCACGGATCCCGCGTGGGATCACCACCCGAGCCCAGGGGATTCCGGTACAGGGTCAGTCCATCCTTGCCCGGGATGAGCACGTCGCCATACCCGTCGCCATCGACGTCAGCGATCGCCATGTCCGTGGTGAAGGTGCCATCGGCAATCTTGTGCTTGGTCCACTCCGGCCAGCGGTACCAGTAGAGGCCCCCTTCCCGGGCGCTGGCTGCGGCGGCGTCCGGATGGCCGTCGCCGTCGAGGTCACCTGCCGCCTTGCAATGTGGATGTATGGGGTTGTCTGCATCCACCACAACGTGCTCGAATTCACAGAAATGCTCGGTCATCACCTGCTCCCCTCATCAAGTGGTCCAATTCCGTGCGTCCTGCGCCGGTTGTCCTAGAACGAGACAATGACATTTCGTTCCTTGAGCCTGGCGATATGGGTGGTGCTCGACGCCTCGCTCAGCGGGTTGCCGATCAGGCTCACCCGCCGCAGTGCCGGCAGTTCAACCAGGGGGCCGATATCGGTGATTTCATTGGCATCAAGCAGCAGTGTGATCAGTCGTGTCATGCCCGCCAGCGGTCTCGTGTCGCGGATCCTGTTGTCGTTCAGATTGAGGAAGGTGAGCGACGTCATGCCCGCCAGAGCCGAAACGTCGCCGATCTCGTTGTTGCTCAGAGCCAACGTCGAGAGGCCAGTCAGCCCGGCCAGCGCATCTACATCGAGAATGTCGTTCGAGATCAGCGTCAGACTGAGCAGACCCGTCAGGCCTTCCAGCCCGCGCAGATCCGTGATGCCCTTGCCGATGGCGATGAGCGCCGTCAGAGAACCCACGTCCTTCCAGGTCAGGTCCCAGGGGTGTTCGTCGAGGGGTTTACGCAGAGCCGTACGCACAACGACCTCGAGGACACTGTCAGGGAAAGCCAACGGACCCGTCTGGACGGACACCTCGCCGAAGCCGGTAGTGCCGACGCTGATCTGCACGCCGCGCCCCTCGAGCGTGGCCAGCAGCGTCGTGCGGGAGGCTTCACTCAATGGGTTGGCCGCCAGACTCACGCTGCGCAGCTTGGTCAGGAAGCGCACCGGGAAAATATCCACCACCTGATTGAAGCTCAGCCCGAGAAACTGTAACTCGGACAACGATCGCACGGGCGAGACATCGACGATCCGGTTG
The DNA here is from genome assembly GCA_937919035.1 of uncultured Gemmatimonadaceae bacterium. Classification (GTDB taxonomy): domain Bacteria; phylum Latescibacterota; class UBA2968; order UBA8231; family UBA8231; genus UBA8231. Next base: position 4,625 of record CALFPI010000435.1, on the reverse strand, counting down.
TTCTCAAGATCCAGGTAGATGAGCTGCCGCAGGTTGGCCAGCGGCGCCAGATCGCTGAGGTCATTGTGAGCGGCATCGAGCACCGTCAGTTCGGACAGTTGTTCGATACCGGTCAGATCACCGATACCCAGGCCGCGGGCGGAGAACCGGGTCAGTCCCAGCAGATCCTCCGCCTGCACGGGCCTGGCAGGCTTGCCGAGGGCGGTCCACACGGCCCGTGCCAGCAGCGAGTCGACGAAAACGATCGGCGCCTCGAACTGCGGTAGGTCGGGCGGAGCTTCGACCTTTGTGGGCGCCTGTTGCGAGTCGCCACACCCAGTCAGTGCCAGGGCGAAGCACAGGATTGGGATCCAGAGAGGCCGGATTGGGATCCAGAGAAGCCGGATTGGGATCCAGAGAACAGGATGTTGGCGTGCCATCTGCTCGTCGTGCCTGCCGTTTGGGTCTGCCGTGTCAGTCTGGCGCTGTACCTCTCTGACCCAGGATACGATACACGCGATTCCGCTTGGTGCCCAGCAGTCGGGTTGCGGCGGACACGTTGCCTGCTGACCTGGCCAGGGCGCGCGCCAACCGGCCCACTGGCACACAATCAGCTCATGCTTTCTCTTTCGTAGATCCCAGACCCCGCAACAGACGCCCAGAACAGACTCGCAGACCCATAGTCGGAGACGAACCCCGTGCACGCGGCAATCCAGGAGTGGGTGGCGACAAGCCGCCAGAAACTTGCATCCGGCAGCCTCACGGCGGACGACCTCGATCGTCTTGCCGATCTTACCAGGCAGCCCCGCCAGCTGGTGCTGTATCTGTATTCCAGATCCAGCAACATGCGTTCGGCCCTGGCGTCGTGGATGCTGTATGATGCCACGAAGCCGCAGGAGCCGACGCTCCCATCCCAGGAACCACCGTATGCCTCGGTGCTGGCTGCCGTCGCCGATGGCTGGCGGATCGTGCAGTTCCCGGACATCAAGCTCTACGCCTATCAGGGTGTCGACAACGACTACCTGAGTTTCGAATTCATCCTCGAGAAAATGGTCTGACACACATGGCTGCGATTGCACCGACACTGGATGACAATGGCGTCATGGATTTTGTCGCCTCCGGTTTCGTCATCCTTGAAGGCATCATCGATACGGACTTCAACCGCCGCTGCAACGAACTGCCTGGCGGCAACGCGGACGCTTTCATCGGCGGGGATGACTTTACCCGGACGGTGCTGCTGCATCCGCAGGTCGCCGGCGTCACCCGCTCGTTGCTCGGGGAAGACTTTCTCGTGCCCGCCGGGGGCCACCACCATCTCTTCGAGCAGCCGCACCTGGGACAGACCTGGCATTCGGACGGGCTCTCGGGCTCCGGTTATGACGTGACCGAACTGCAGTGCTACTACTACCCGCATGCCGTCGAGATCGAGGATGGTCCCACCATGGTCCTGCCCGGGTCCCACTGTCGTGCCGTGGATCGCGAAGCCATCGCCCATTACGGCGACATCATGGGCCAGATTTCATTGACTGTGCCCGCTGGCACGGTGGTCATGACGCGCTACGGCATCTGGCACAAGGCTGGGCCCAAGACCAACACCCGCCGACGTGGCATGCTCAAGTTTTCCTATCACCGGCAGGCCGAACCCCGGCGCGACTGGGTGACAGATTCGCCTGAGATCCCGGCCTATGCGGACCGACCCCGTCTTGCGTATGTGAGTGAGGTGGAGTCCTATCGGGACCGCGTGCGACGCATGCGCACGTGGAACTGGCTGTGCGGACTGGACACAGAGGTGGAACTGCGTTGGGAGAAGAGTCGACCTGTGAGCGAACTATCATGACGGCCACACCGATCCGTATCGCCGATGTCATCAACGGCCACGTGCACCCGTCGCTGGCCATCACCCAGGGCGGCGAATTGCTGGCGGTCTACAATATCGAAGGGGGTGGCGGCAAGGAGTTGCTGCTGTGCCGCTCCACCGACGGCGGTCTCACCTGGAACGCACCGGCGCCAATCCGCGAGATCTGCGACTGCTCCATCTACCCGGGGTCGCTGACGACACTGAGTGATGGACGCCTGCTGCTCAACTGGTCCTGCTACCGCGATACCGGCAACGAACCGGGCAGTCCCCCCGCGTGGCGTGAGCCCTACTTCAGTCTCAGCGACGACGATGGGCACAGCTGGTCGACGCCCCGATCCTATCCGGTGCCCGACAAGAGCAACTACACCTGCAATCGCCACCCCGTCGTCGAGTGGTCACCGAACAGCTGGGTCTGCCCGTTCTACGATCGCACCGTGTTGTACGATGCCACCACCAATGAACTGCTTCCTTTTGGGGACACACGCAACCACGGCATGGTGCCCATTGTGCGCACGAGCACGGGCACCTTGATCAGTGGCGCGCCGCAGACCGTAGCCCCCGTGCCCGTCGGTCAACCTGGCGACATGGTGCGCGGCCTGCGCTCCACGGATGCCGGCGCCACGTGGCAGGCGCTGCATGCCTTCCCTCACTTCGGTGTCGCCGGCTATGATCTGACGGTGCTGACCAATGGCTGGGTCGTCTTTACTGCCATCCTCTACGGTGTCGGCGTTGATGGGGAGTTCGCCTACGAACTGTTCGTGTCGCGCGATGACGGGCAGACGTGGGAGACCGACAGGGCCGTCGTCATCTACGATCCCGGGCGGCGCATCGGTGGTCGTGGCTGGCCACGCACAGTGCAGGTCGATGCCGACACGCTGGGCACCCTGTTCTACGACCTGTCGCCGGAACTGGCCGCTGGTCCGGGGCTGTACTTCGTGCGCACGAAGGTGAGCGCCTTCGGGGCCTGAACTCCGGGCGTCCGGCGTAGCGCCCTATTTCCGTTCTGCCCCATGCAGCCGCCCCGCCTTGGAGCCACCACCGCGCCACAAGTCCCAGCGCGGATCGGCATAACGCCCGAAGAACGCATCGATACGTTGCCGATGCTCATCGACGACGGCGCTGCACGCCGGGTCATGCGCCAGGTTCCAGCGCTCGCCGGGATCTGCGACCATGTCGTAGAGCTCGTCGGGTCCATCCGGGTGCCGCCAGGTGTACTTCCAGCGCTCCGTGCGGACGCAGCGCACGTTCTCGAACTCATGGAAGAACTGCTCCTCATCCCATGAATCCTGCCCGGCTCCCTGCAGATGCGCCGCATAGCTGCGTCCCGGCAGTTCCGGGTGCTCCGGCGGACGGACTGGATCGATGTTGAGGTGCTCGAGCACGCTGGGCAGGAAGTCGTAGTTGCAGGTGCGCCCTGTGAACGTGCCACCTGCGGGAATCCGCTGCGGATGCCGGAAGATCAGCGGGATGTGCATGGTCTGTTCGAAGGTGTGGATCGGCCGTGAGTGGTCGCCCATGCCCCACATGCCGTGATGGCCGCCGCACAAGCCCTGGTCCGCCGTGTAGATCACCAGTGTATCCTGCGCCTTGCCCTGTTGTTCCAGCTCGGCCATGATGGCACCCACACCATCGTCGACGGCACTCACCGCCGCCGCATAGCCCCGCATGCTCACAGGGTTGGCCATGAACTTGCGGTTGTGCACCAGCCATGGATGCGTGGGCTCCCGGGGAAAACAGACGAGATCCTTGTCGGCATAATACTCGGTATGCCGGTTCTCGTGGGTGTACGTCATGCTCTCCCCAAGACCGTACGGCCCGTTGTAGCCGACAAACAGGAAGAAGGGTGCCTCACCCCCTGCGGCCTGGCCAAGAAAGTCGAGGGCGTGGGCGGTGATGGCGTCGGTGGCGTAACGCGGTTCGTTGTAGACTTCACCGTTCCAGATCGCCTCGGCATGGTAGAATGCCGTGGTATGTCCCTTGGGTTTGGTAAACCAGTAGTCGAAGCCCTCCTGCGGCTGCAGGCTGTCCCCCAGATGCCATTTGCCCGCCAGTCCGCAGCGATAACCATTGTCGTGTAACAGCCGCGGCAGATTGACGAACTCGCCGATCGTGCTGTAGGCGTCCGGGCCCATCTGTGCATCCGGCTGTTCCGCGCCCAGATAACAATGCACGCCGTGCTGTGAGGGCAGCAGGCCGGTGAAGAACGTCGCCCGGCTCGGCGAGCACACGGAGTTGACGGCGTAGGCCTGGGCGAAGCGCATGCCCTGTGCTGCCAGTCGGTCGATGTTGGGCGTACGGATCTCATCGTTGCCGTGACAGCCCAGAGTCCAGGCGCCCTGATTGTCCGTCATGATGAAAAGGATGTTGGTCATGTCGGCGTCCCCTGTTTGAGTCCGAGATGGTAGCTTTGTTTGCCATGATGGACAATGAGACCCACCCGACCCATGTGCTGATGCCCGGCATCCGCTGTGCTGAGATCAACAGCACGGCCTGGCCGCGGACCCTGCACGACAAGCAACTGACCGGGTTCTCCCCCCTCGGTCTCGGCATGTCCGCCGCCCCCGCTGTGTGGTTGACGATCGACGTGCCCGGACAGTACGACTGGCTGCGGACCGTCGACACACCGTCGGGGCCCTGTTTCCTCATCGACGATGGGCGACTGTCCCTCTACGCCGTCGCCAGCGGCCAGTTGCGCTGGCGTGCTGATATCTCGGGGCATCTGCTGTACTGGGGTGATCTGTTCGGCGACGGGGACGCCGTCGCCCTGCTGCGCCGGGCGAATCGACTG
>CALFPI010000434.1 GCA_937919035.1 uncultured Gemmatimonadaceae bacterium | reverse complement strand
GTTGATGTTCCAGACGATGCCCTGCACAAAAATCTTGTGCTCATACAGGGCGATGAGTCGACCCAGGGAGCGTGGCGTGATACGGTCCAGCAGAATCGACGTCGTCGGGCGATTCCCCGGAAAGGCGCGGTGGTTGATGAGGTCCTCGCGGACCCTCTCTCCCCTCCCCTCCAGTTCGGCGCGCACCTCGTCCGCCGTACGCCCCGCCATGAGGGCTTCCGTCTGGGCCAGGAAGTTGGCCATGAGGATGTCGTGATGGCTCGTCCCTGACTCGGTCGGCGTCGGATTGTGCGAGTGGATGGCGCCGATGAAGTCACACGGAATCACTCGTGTGCCCTGATGGATGAGCTGATAGAACGCGTGTTGGCCATTGGTACCTGGTTCGCCCCAGATGATCGGTCCCGTGGTGTAATCGACGACGTTGCCCTGGCGGTCCACACGCTTGCCGTTGCTTTCCATGTCCCCCTGCTGGAAATAGGCAGCAAAGCGATGCAGGTACTGATCGTACGGCAGAATCGCGTGACTGTGGGCGTCGAAGAAGTTGTGGTACCAGACACCGAGCATCCCCATCAACACAGGAATGTTCTCCTCCAGTGGCGCCTGGCGAAAGTGCTCGTCTGCCTCATGGGCGCCGGCGAGCAACTCGTCGAAGTGATCGGCACCGATCGTCAGCATGATCGGCAGTCCGATTGCGCTCCACAGGGAGTAGCGCCCCCCAACCCAGTCCCAGAAACCAAACATGTTGTCCGTGTCGATACCAAATTCGGCGACGATCGGTGCGTTGGTTGAGAGGGCGACGAAGTGCTGGGCGACAGCGGCCTCATCACCGAGGGCCTCAACGAGCCAGCGGCGGGCACTGCGGGCGTTGGTCAGCGTCTCGATGGTTGTGAAGGTCTTCGATGCCACACAGACCAGCGTTGTCTGCGGATCAAGCGGTTTGAGCGTTTCCGCCAGATGGGTGCCGTCGATGTTGGAGACGAAGTGGGGGCGCAGGCCCTGACCCCAGTACGGCTTGAGCGCTTCCGTAACCATGACGGGGCCCAGATCCGAGCCACCAATGCCGATGTTGACGATGTCGGTGAAGCGGGCACCGGTGAATCCCGTGCGCGCGCCGCTGTGCACAGACTCGGTGAAACGCCGCATTCGGGCCAGCACCTCACGGACCTGCGGCATGACATCCTCGCCATCCACCTGCACCGGCCCGCCGCTCCGATTGCGCAGCGCCGTGTGTAGAACGGCGCGAGCTTCGGTCACGTTGATCGCTTCACCGGAGAACATCCTGTCGCGGAAGGCCTCAACATCGGCCTGCCTGGCAAGTGCCAGCAACAACCGCAGCGTCTCTTCCGTGATCCGATGTTTCGAGAAATCAAAGAGCGTGCCAGCGAGACTGCGGGAAAACGTGGTATAGCGTTGCGGATCCTGTGCAAAGAGGGTCCGCATGTGAATGCCGGAGACGGCCTCCTTGTGCGCCGCCAGCGCCTGCCACGCGGCCGATTCGGTCAGAGTGCTCATGCTCGGTCTCCTGCAGATCAGGGAATTGTTGGCAATAGCGAGGGGAGACAAAGATCTGTCTTTGCCGCACGTCCGTCGATAGGCACGGGCCCGAAGGGTTTGCCCGGGACCGTCGTGGTGACCATTATGTCCACCATGACAACAGCAATACGGACCATCAGCATACAGACGATCCAGGGCAACGGATTGCAGTCACCCCAGGCGGGCCACGTGGTCCGGACCCGCGGTGTCGTCACAGGGCGCAGCCGCAAAGGGTTCTTCATTCAGGACCCTGAGGCAGAGACGACCGACACAGGCTCATGCGGCTTGTTTGTCTTCAGCTACGAACACAAACCTGCCATCGGCACCATGGTCGAGGCGGAGGGCAAGATTGTCGACTTCGTCCGCGAGGAGGGGGATCGGCCCACCACCGAGTTGGCGCTGCGAGATCTGCGCGAACTCGGCCGCGGACCCACAATAGAGGCCTACTGGCTGACAGCAGCGAACCTGCCCACCGACACGATGCGGCTGGCCAGCATGCTGAATTCGCTCGAGGGTATGCTCGTCGGCATTCGCGCCGATGCCACATTCATCGCGCCGAGCAACCCCTTTGGCGACTACGTGCTGGCAGCGGCCGATACCGGTGATGAGAGTCGGAGTGTCAACGGTGGTGTCGTCATCGACCCCGCCAACCCGGAGCGCTGGTTTCCGAGCTTCCGCATCATCAACTATGCACTGGCGCCGCAGGTCAATGTCGGCGCTCGTCTGCTCCAGCCGATCACGGGCCCGCTGAACTACCGTGGTGGCTCCTACCAGATCGCAGTGCAGGGCCCCATCGAGGTGGCCCCTGCTGAGGTGGCCGTCGCCCGGACATCCCTGCTGCCTGATGACGCTGCGGTAACGGTGATGACCCTCAATGGCTTCAATCTCGATGTCAAGATTGAAGATCCAGCGTTGGCACAGGACCCGAGACGTGATGTCGACGACGATGTCGGGGACGGGCGCTTCCGGTCACTGGCCCGTGCGGTCGTTGAGCAGGCACAAGGGCCGGACATCATCGCCCTGCAGGAAATCCAGGACAACGACGGCGCCGAAATCAGCGCCGTCGTGGATGCCACGCAGACCTATGAGAAACTGATCGACGAGATCAGACGGCACAAAGG
>CALFPI010000433.1 GCA_937919035.1 uncultured Gemmatimonadaceae bacterium | reverse complement strand
TGTCTTTGCCCGTGAGGCAGGCAAACCCGAGATGTCTGCCGTCGACGTCAACGAGGTCGTGCTTGCTGCAATGGACATGCACCGTTTGCAGTTCCGCTCGTGGGGGATCGACCTGCAGAGCCACCTGCAGCAGGATCTGCCTGCGACCTGGGGCAACGGGTTTTCACTGGAGGAGGTGATGCTCAACCTGCTGGCCAATGCTCGCGATGCCGTACTCGAGCGTCTGCAGAGCTCCGGTGAACCCTCCGCCGGCCAGGTGGTCATTCATACCGCACTGACGGAAACCGGTCGGATTCGCGTCGAGGTCGCCGACAACGGCATCGGCGTGCCAGAAGCCGACCGGGACCGGGTTTTTGAGCCATTCTACACCTCCAAGGGTCCCGACAAGGGAACCGGTCTGGGGCTGTCGATCTCACGATCGATCGTCGAGCAGTTCAACGGTCGGATCTGGTTAGAAGTGGCTGCTGAAGGAGGTACGAAGGCCATCCTGTTGTTGCCCACCGCCGCCGAGGCCCTCGCGCTGCCGTAGGTTTCGGTGCCTGCAGCGGCTCACCTCACTGGCACTTGGGTCTAGCATGGGGCCAATTGTGCCAAGCGGATGTGGCCCTCGGCGCTCACGAGATTTCCCTACGGCGTCGCTCGATATCGGTTGGGATGTGTCTTTGCGTCTGCTGCAGACGTTGCTCGTAAAATGTGTAAACGATGGCAGCCCTATCAACGGACGAGGCAAGCATGACCGGGGAGTTGCGCATCCTGCTGGTGGACGACGAACAGATCGTCCGCGACACGCTAGGCGATTATCTGACCGATTGCGGCTATCGTGTCTGCACCGCCGAGGACGGGATGGCGGCGTCGAGTATCCTCCAGGCGGTGACGTTCGATCTGGTTCTGGCCGACGTACGTATGCCGGGCCTGGACGGACTTGCTCTGCTGGAGCAATTGCGAACCCACGATCAGGACACGCCGGTGGTCATGATGACCGGTCACGGAGACGCGCAAATGGACAGTGAAGCGGAGTTGCGGGGCGCCAGTGGTTTCCTGCTCAAACCCGTGCGACTTGTCGACCTTGACGATCTGATTCGCCGCCTGATCGGCGAAGGAGAGAAGCGGTAGTGAGAGTCCTTATTGTCGACGATGAGATCAACATCCTCCGCGTTGTTGGTGATTTCCTCACGGACTGCGGTCACGAGGTACTGACCGCGGAACAGGGCGTCGACGCCCTCGCGCAACTGGAGGTCGCCGGCGATGTAGACGTCATTCTCAGCGACGTGCGTATGCCGCGGATGGATGGTCTTGATCTGTTGCGCACCGTGCGCCTGCGGCACCCCGGCATCCCACTGATCCTGATGACGGGCCACGGCGACGAGAGTGTTGCCACAGCAGCCCTGCAGTACGGGGCGCAGGACTACCTGAAAAAACCAGTGGGGCTGCGCGAGTTGATGCACTGCATGGATCGCATTGATGAGCGTCGTCGATTGGAGGCACAGGTACTGGCCGATTTCCGCCAGGTGCGGCGTGGTCTGGTCGCCGGCGAACAGGTTCCGTCCGAGGCAATGCCGACACTGGTTGCCGACTTCCTCGTCGTGTTTCCCGATGATGCTACGACCCGTCTGGTTCGTGACATTCTGCAGCGGCTCGGACACACCGTCCATTCGCAGCCGGATGCAGCAAGTGCCCTGAAGCTGTTTGCCGAACAGACGATTGACGTCGTCATCACCGCCGTCGATCTGCCTGATGTGGACGGCATCGACCTGGTGGCTGAGATGCGCAGCATCGATTCCACCGTCATTCCACTGATCGTCTCCGCTCGACCGGATCGCCAGACCCTGGTGCGCGCCCTTGAGTGTGGCGCCGTCGGATATCTCAATGAGCCGCTCGTTGAGACCGAGCTGCGCCGGCTGATCGCCAAGGCACTCAGCGAGCACAAGCGCTCCTCGGACATGCAGAAATTGCTTGGAGACTTGATTGAAGGGCGCTCCGATCTGCAGACGAAGATCGCCGAGCGCGAGCGATATCTCAGTCACCTGATCGATTCTGCACCCTTCGGTATCGTGTCGACGGACAACAACGGCAAGATCCTGACCTTCAATGGCAAGGCGGAGCAGATCCACGGCTACACGGAGGCCGATATCAAGGGGCGTCCCTTGAGCCTGCTCTTCGCCGATCCTGCCGATGGCAGCGGCCTGAACCCCGGATCGAAGGAGTCGGCCCGCCGGCAGCACCTGAAGCAGAACGGTGAGCTTGTGCCGGTGCTGCTGCACAGTAGTGACGTCATGGACGGCGGCCAGCGGGTCATTGCCCGACTGCACGTGATCGAGGATCACACCGACCGTGAGCATGTGGAGGCGCAACTTTTGCAGGCCGAACGTCTGTCAGTGTTGGGTCAACTGGCGCCAAGAATCGCGCACGAGTTCAAGACGCCGCTGCAGGCCATCCTTGGCAACGCTGATCTGGCAACATCGATGATCGAATCTGGTCAAGCGGATGAGGCGCGGGAATTCATCGGTGAGATTGTCCCCGCTGTGACGGCGATGACCGATCTCGTACAGCAGATGCTGAACCTGGGCAAACCGACTGCCAGCAGTGACCTGATCATCGACTTGAAGACGGAGCTGAACAAGCTGTTGTCGCTGCTGTCCCCCCTGCGAGTTCTGCGGCAATGTGACATTGAGGTCGACTGTCCCGAGGACGTGCCGGCGATCAAGGGGGATCCAGCCCAGATTGAGCAGGTGTTCCGCAATCTCGTCGTCAACGCTTCGCACGCCATGGAGGGCGTGGCCCAGCGGCGGCTGTATCTCGGTGTCCACGGCGATGCCGATGGTCGCCGCGTGATCGTCACCATCCGGGATACCGGTTGTGGCATCACGGAGGAGAATCTGGAGCGCATGTTTCAACCGTTCTTCACCACAAAGCCCGAGGGCAAGGGTACGGGACTCGGCCTGCCGATCGTCAAGACCATCCTGGACCGTCACGGCGCCTCGGTGCAGGTCGACTCGACGGTGGACGTCGGCACGACCTTCACCATCACCTTTGCCAGCCATCAAACACAGGGCTGACGGCCGTCGCATGGATCTGGCCATCGACGTCATGAACCGTGGTCTGCGCAAGTGCCTGACGAAGCCCGTGTCCAAACTGCTGAGCACAGGCGCGGTTGCGACGGGATCGTGCAGCACTCGACCAAGACAAGAAGAACCGACAATGACAAACCAACAAAGGGCAACCGCATGAAACGGATCAGGTGTGCCTGTTTTCTGGCAGCGCTGAGCGCCATGAACCTGATGCCGGGTACAGCTGCGGCAGAGGCCGAAAGCCGTACAAATTCCAGCCTCCACCTGAGTCTGAAAGAGTGTCTCGAACAGGCCCTGGCCAACAATCATGCACGACCGGCGTCGCAGCTTGGCGTTGTGATCGCCGAGGCGCAGCACCAGCAGGCGCTGTCCACCTACTGGCCGACTGCGACGCTGAGTTCGAGCCTCAGCCGTCGCGATGACGATCCGACCTTCATCTTTCCCGAAGAGACGGATCTCTACTCCTTCAACCTGTTGAACCAGGATCTACTGGCCAACGTTACGGTTCCGGAGAAGCATATTCGGCTGCAGGACAAGGTACATGCCGTATCTGACGTCGATGTTGTGCTACCGCTGTATACCGGCGGCTTGCGCGGCGCGCTGCTGCGGCAGACCCGCGCCGGGATCACCGCCGCCCAGCAGGCGTCGCGGCGCACCGATCTGGAAGTGGTCTACGACGTCAAGCGCATCTACCACGGCGCCGTCCTGGCAGTCAATCTTGTCCGCATCGGCGAGGAAGCCCTGGCCCGGTTGGAGGTGACGTTGGAGCTCACCGAAAACCTCTACCAACGCGGCTCTGGCGCGGTTAAAAAGACGGACTGGTTGGCGCACAAAGTTGTCGTCGAGGGACTGCGCTCCGCCGTGGTGCGTCTGCACAGCAACCGTGAACTGGCAGTTGCGGCGCTGGGTAACACGATGGGTCTGACCTGGGATCAGGTCGTGACGCCGAACGCGTCGTCCGTGCCCTATGAAGCGTTGGCTGTGGATCTTGCCGATCTCGTTGACGCCAGCTACCGCTTCAATCCGGATTGGGGGCAGTTGCAGGCAGGACTCGACGCCCTGGCAGGCCAGGTCGATGAGGCGCGCAGCGGGCGTATGCCCATGGCTGCCCTCGTGGGCAATGTGGAACTGATCAGCAACAGCCACGACGCCGGCATCGTCGGTGACGCCGAAAATAAGAGCTGGCTTGTTGCCGTGGGGTTGGAAATTCCCCTGTTCGACGGCTTTCTGACGCGGCATCGCATTCGTGAAGCCCAGGCGAGACTGACGCGCCTCGAACACCAACAAGTGCGTCTGCGCGAGGGGCTCGGTCTGCAGGTGAAGGCCCTGTTCCTCGAAATGATGCGGGCTCAGGGCCAGGAGAGCGCAATGGGCGCGGCCCTCGAGGCGGCCGAACAGAACCGCAGCCTCAACGCCAGAGCCTACCAGGATCAACTCGTTGAGGTCCAGGACGTGATCCAGTCCCAGTTGATGGAGTCCTTCACCCGTGCCGTGTATGAAAAGGTGCGCTACGAACACGCTGAGGCACGTGCCCATCTGGAGCAGATCGTGGGCACCGAACTGCTGGCACTCATAAGCGGCACCAGGTGAACCAGATGGCTATCTGGAGCTCCGGCATGCGCCTGCTGGTGCTGGTGACGATCGGTCAGGCGGCGGCTTGTGCCGTGACTCTGGCGGCCTTCGGTACGAGTGACTGAGGATCGATCTATGGTACACAAGCCGTACAACGAAGCAGCCATCGGCGCGCCTCTCGACCGACGACCGACACGCTCGATCTTTGTTCGCACCGGGATCATGGCATGGACAGGGGTGATTCTGGCCCTCGGCATGTTCATCGTTCTCATCCTGCCGACCCAGCAGGAGATGCTCAAGGCGCGCCTCGAGTTGACAGCAGAGGTGATGGCCACGTCGATCGATCAGATCACGGTGACCTCGATTGTCGTGGAGGACTACAGCCCGGTGATCGAGCATTGTATGAAGGTCGTGCAGGAGCGCGACATCGTGCGTTTCATCGTTATCACCCGCAAGGACGGCTTCTCACTGGTCCACACCGGAGAGGGCTGGTCGTACGAACGCGACACCGACCGTTGGCAGGGGGGCCCGTCTCCCGAGGGAGCCTTCGAAGTAAGCTCGCTGGTCGACGAGTCTGTCTATCACTACTCGTATCCCCTGCGCTATTCTGGGATCGACTGGGGCTGGATTCACATCGGCCTGTCCCGCGCCCAGTTCGACCTCGATCAGCGCGCGACGTACCGACGTATCGCGGTGCTGGGTACGATCAGCCTGCTGGCGGCGTCGCTCGTGTCGCTGTTTTTTGCCCGTCGCCTCAGCCGCCCCATCGGCCACCTGGACCGGGTCAGTCGCGAAGTCGCCGCCGGCAACCTGTCCGCGCGGGCGACGGTGACAACGGGTGATGAAGTGGAAAGCCTGGCGCGGTCCTTCAACCAGATGACGGAAACCCTGCAACGGGCGCAGGCCGAACTGGAGAATCGCGTGGCGGAGCGCACCGCCGAACTGGTCGAAGCGAATGTCGTACTGCGCGGCGAGATCGGTGAACGCCAGCGGGCCGAGCAGGCGCGCCATGAAGCGGAGCAGGAGCTGCAGACCCAGCGGGCCGTGACGATGCACACCGACCGGCTGCGATCTCTGGGCGAAATGGCGGCCGGCATCGCCCATGAGCTCAACCAGCCGCTGATGGGCGTGCGCGGACTGGCCGAGCACGTTCTCATTGGCCAGGACCGTGGCTGGAGTCTGGATGATGCAGAACTGGGCTCACGCATGCAGCGCATTCTCGATCAGACCGATCGCATGGTGCACATAATCGAGCACATCCGCATGTTCGCCCGTGAAGCGGGGCGACCACAGACCACGGCGGTCAACGTCAACGATGTCGTTGACAATGCCATCGATCTGCTGGGCGCACAGTTCCGCTCCCATGGCCTTGAGTTGCTCTGCGACAAGGGGGCAGATTTGCCGCTGGTTGTGGCCAACGCCTACTCCCTCGAAGAGGTCGTGCTCAATCTGTTGAACAACGCCCGCGATGCCGTCGAGGAGGCGGCCGCCGCCGGGCGCAGTGTCGACGCCTGGGTGCGCGTGTCTACCTCGGCAGCGGTGGTCGATGGAGTGCGTCGCGTGCTGATCGAGGTGACGGATGCCGGTGACGGGATCCCGGAGGAGATCCTGGCCCGTGTCTTTGATCCTTTCTTCAGCACCAAGGAACCCAACAAGGGCACGGGATTGGGTCTGGCCGTGTCGAGAACCATCGTCGAGGAAATCGGCGGTGCGCTGCAATTGAGTTCGCGCCCGGGGGGTGGGACAAGTGCCATCATGGTGTTGCCCGCCGCAGACAATGGCTCACCGGGATGACTGCCGACATGAGTTTTCGCGCTCTGCTGTTTGGCTTCCTGTGTGTGGCGTCAGCAACCAGTGCCGGTGCCAAAACCGATGCTGACAACGGTCGTCGCTCTGTGGAACTAGCCTTCACCAGTATCGCCTTCGGCCAGATCAGTCGTGAAGACGCACAGATCGTGGTGCAGACGTGGAAAGAGCGAATCACCGAATTTTTCGACACGGATATTGACGGCAGGGTTGTCATCTACGACAGCACGGAGGATGCGGTGAGGGCAGTCGAAGCGGGACGGGCCATGGCGATCACCCTGTTCACCTTCGATTTCCTTGCCCAGCAGCAAAACGCAGATCTCACGCCGGCCATCGTCGGCGTGTTCGCCGACGGCCACACCACAGAGAAGTACGTCGTCGTTGTGCGTGTGGGCACGTCCACCCAGAATCTTGCGGATCTGCGTGACACCCAGATTCGAATCGGTACGCCTGCGGAAAACAGGCTGCCGCTGATCTGGCTCGACGTGGCGTTGCAGCAACAGGGACTGACCAGTGGCCGGCAACATGCCCGCATGCAGCAGGCCGAGTCATCTGCCAGCGCCATCCTGGCTGTGTTCTTCGGTCAGGTTCAGGCCTGCATCGTCACTGAGCGTGCCCTGCAAACACAAGGTGAACTGAATCCCCAGATCGCCCGGGAACTGACCGTCATCGCCCGCTCTCCAGGACTCCTGCCAACGGTGGTGAGTTTTGGCCCGGCCTGTGATGATTCGACGCGAGTCCTCATGCTGGCCGCAACAACCACACTGCACCAGAGGCCCCTTGGTCGGCAGGTTCTGGAATTGTTCGGCCTGTCGCGGATCCGTGCTTTCCGCGACACCGATGTCCAGGCGACGAGGGAACTGGTTGCCGCGTACGAGCGCTGGCAGCAACTGTCATCGACGGCGACGCCATGATTATCGTCGCGACACTTCTGCTGCTGGCGGCAGCGGCCGCGGCCGCTGCCGAGCCACCGCTCCGTGTGCCGGCAGACCAGGACGAAGGCCTGGTCCGCATGGCCTTCAGTAGTTCGATATTCGATATCGCCAACCGCGAAGATGTAGTCATCGCCCTGCAGATGTGGGCCAACGAACTGGCGGGCTTCTTCGATGCGCGGTATCGCGGCGAAACCGTGATCTACGATAGTGCCGCCGCCGCCGTTGTTGATGTGCTTGCTGGTCGCATCGACTTCGTCGTGCTGTCGAGTGTGGATTTTCTCATCTATCAGCCCCAGATGCACCTGACGCCGGCGATGGTCCCGGTGCAGACCAACGGCAGGGTCACCGAGCGTTATCTGCTGCTGGTGCAGGCTGCATCGTCGCTGACATCGTGGCAGACAATGGCCGGTGCGGATCTGGCCATCGTCTCGTCGGCCGCCAATCCGTTGCCACGCATGTGGCTCGAGGTGGAACTGGCCCGTCAGGGGCTTGGTCCTGCGAGGGACTATTTCCACTTGCATGAAGTGCGCGATGCGCCCAAGGCGGCACTGCCGGTCTTCTTCTCGCAACTTGACGCCTGCATCGTCAGCGATCGGTCCCTGGCGACACTGGCGGAAATGAACCCGCAGGTCGGTCAGGATCTGCGGATCGTCACCAACTCCGCCGATCTGCTGGAAGGCGTTACCAGTTTCGGACCCGGATGCTCTGCGTCGTTGCGGGCATTGACGCTGCGAACAATCGGTGATCTGCACGAACGGCCGCAGGGCCGCATGATTCTCGACTTGTTCGGGCGCTCGAGTATCGTGCCTTTTCGAGAAGAATACCTGCAGGGCGTGCGCGAGTTGGTCGCCGCCTATAAGACTCTCGTGCCGCGGCCCGAATCGGCGTCTTCACCATGACCCGAGCGCTTCCGCGACTCCGCTCCTTTGTCCTGGCCTGTGTCTGCGGTGCGTCGACCGTCACCTACGGCCAGACTCAATCGGCACAGCCCTCTGCCGCTCCACCATTGCCCGTCATCCGCTTCTGCACCAGTCCCGCCATCTTCCCACAGGTCAACGTGCGCGACGCCGAAATCGCCATGGAACTCTGGACGTCGCAGATGCAGCCGATCCTGGGCTTCCAGGCGATGCTGGAACTGCATGTTATCGACGACATGCAGACGATTGAGACAGAACTCGCAGCGGGGCACATCGATGTTCTGGCGCTGACGGTCATGAACTATCTGGATATGATCACGCGCCTACCGTTACGACCGGAGGTCGTACCGCAGCGGGGGGGAGAGATCCTGTCCCGGCAACTGCTACTGGTGCATCGCGAGGCAGGCATCGACGATGTTACCCAGCTGGCAGGGCGCCGCGTACTGGTATCCACCCTCGACCGTGGGCAGACCGCACACAAGTGGCTCGACGTGCTGCTGCTGCGCCAGGGATACGGACCAACATCAGCTGAGAAGGTGACGCTTGAGCTACGGAATCGCCCCGGCCACGCAGTGCCACCGGTTCTGTTTGGCCAGGCCGACGCCAGTATCGTCGACGAGGTTACCTACGAATTGTTGTGCGAGATGAACCCCCAGTTGCGACGGGACCTGCGCATCATCGCGGCCTCGCCGAGCCTGATGACACGTGTGATGTGTTCCCGTATCGATATGGACCCGGCGCTGCGCGGCATCATGTTCGATACGGCCATGCGCATGCACACCGAGCCTACGGGGGCGCAGATCCTGGCCTTGCTGCAGACGGAACGGCCTGAGCCTTTCCGTGAAGAGTTTCTCGACAATGTGCGGGCGCTGCTGGAAGAGCACGAGCAGCTGCACCGGGCGTGGGTGGCAAGAACCAGCCGGCCCTGAACTGCAACCACATCCGGTTTCCCGACCTCGGTCGTCGTCCTCCCGCCATCCCGGCGTCCTACGGTGTGTATACGAGCTGTACGGGTACTGATTCTCCGGCGCTTCGTCGGGTGTATTTCGGGCCTGCGCCATGCCTCACGACTGCGGGCTGTGCAGACCGCCTCCGGTACTCCGCCCTAGTCGTCGTCTTCCCGGTCGCTGAGTAGTTCGCCGCGCTGCAATCTGAGGGCATGGGCGCCCGCCATGCCTCACGACTGCGGGCTGTGCAGACCGCCTCCGGTGCTTCGCCCTAGTCGTCGTCTTCCCGGTCGCTCAATAATTCACCGCGCTGCAATCGTTCGGCATTCTCCGTGGACCAGAGGATGTTTTTCATCACCTTCTGGGCGGTGATGTAGCGTGTTGCTGCCAGCATGTGGGTGCGTCGCTCTTCCGGGTCGGTGCTTAGATCGTAGTGCCGGCAGGCGGCTTCCAGAACCTGGAACATGTGCAGTTCAGCGTCCTCGCGCAGCATGATATGGGCGAGGGTGTGTTTCAGGGGCGTGATGTCGTGGCCCTCCTCCAGGTACTGATTCACCAGAATCTCGGCTTCGGCCACCTTCTGGAAGTCCGCCAGTTCCTGCAGGCGGTGCAGCAGTTTTTCCGGACTGGCGAAATGCTCCTCCCCCGCAAGGCGCTGCCCGGCGCGCGGCACCCGTGCAGCGGGCATGTTCAGCCAACGCAGGTAGGTGGTGAATACTGCACCATGAAACAGGGCACGTAGCAGGGCTGCTGAGGGGGCCAGCTGGAAGGCCCGGTAGAGCGCGTGGGCGTACGAGTAGATGTTGGCCACGTCATGCCAGTCGCCTTCGTTCTTCAGATGGAAGCGAAGGGTGCGCACGGCGCCGGCATAGGTCATGGCGCGACAGATGTCGAGGGGATTGACGCCGGCGCGCAGGCGCTGCTCGAGGTCATCGACAATGGGTGCAAAGTCATCACCCAGCAGAATCTGTGCATAGGCGGAGATGTCCAGTGCCTGCGCGGGCACTTTCTGGTTGGCCTCCCAGATGTCATCAATGTGGCCGAAGATTCCCTCCAGTACCGGCACGGCATCCTGCCACCGCGAGGTCTCCTCATGGCGCGTACGGCTC
This sequence comes from uncultured Gemmatimonadaceae bacterium, assembly GCA_937919035.1. Taxonomy (GTDB): domain Bacteria; phylum Latescibacterota; class UBA2968; order UBA8231; family UBA8231; genus UBA8231. The sequence goes on along the minus strand of CALFPI010000433.1, from coordinate 26,736 downwards.
ACCAGATCCACGATGATCGGTCGCAGAATTTCGTGGGCGCCCTGCCAGTCGACGAATTCGAGGGCTTCGAACATCTTGTTGGCGAAATCGAGGGCGTGACCATCACCGGTGAAGTAAGAATCGGTAGCGGCGCTGAAAACAAAATCGGCCAGGACTCCCACCGATTCGCCGCGGTCGTGCAGGGTCAGCAGGATGCGCTCGGCGGCGCCGCGATCGCGCAGATCGATGTAGCGACGGAACCAGCGCTTCATCGTCTGCAGGTCGGGGTCGGCATCGGTCCGGGGGAAAGGGAAACGCTGCCGCCGGGAGCTGCCCGACGTACGATTGGCGATCTGCGACAGACCATGCACGAGGAACAGATTGTGGTCCTTCGGGTCCACATCCTCCCACATGTTGCCACACAGCGTCAGAATGGCAACGCCCGAGGACCAGCCGTCACTGGTTTTGTGGGCGCCATAGAAGAGGCCGTGTTGAATGATCTCCTGCGGTGTCGCGCCGGTTTCTCGCAGAGCCGTGACAGCCTTGGCGATCAGGAAGGAGGAACGATCCTTCAGTCCTTGTTCAAGCGCCCTCTTGCCGCGCTCCACAAGGCGCTGGCGGGCGGCACCTTTGGAACCTTTCGGGATGCCGACGAAGAGCACGCCATCACGATCCTCGATGGGAAAGCTGGCGACATCATCGCCGTTGGTCAGGAAGCAGGCCCCCGTCTTCAGGTCAAACTCCCAATGGTGCCAGTGACAGATGAGGACCCCATCGCGCACGCTGCCTTCCGACAGGGGATACCCCATGTGTGGGCAGCGATTGTCACAGGCGTAGAAACCCTCTTGCTGGCGGAACACGGCCAGATGGTTGCCGTCGATGGTGAAAGGTTTGCCCGCATCGGTGGCGATGTCGGCGGCGGCGCACAATTCATGGAAAACCATGTCATCGGGATCGGCGGCCGGACGGTCTGGTGTGCGCAGTGTCATGTTCAGCTTCCTTTTGAGTCGTTCAGTTGGCGGTACCCTGGCGGATCGCAGTATCATAGGTACAACGGCCCCTGCCCACCGCATCCCCATGAGAGCTGATGACCGACGCAAAACCGACGATCCTCATCGTTGATGACGATCCGATCGTGCTGGCTCTGTTGCAGAAATTACTTGCCGCGACCTGTGATGTCCTGACGGCGTCGGCTGGTCGGCAGGCGATCGACATGTTCCAACTGGGGGAGGACACGATCGACATCATCCTGCTCGATCTGGGTATGCCGGGGCTGTCAGGCTACGACGCGCTGGCGGAACTGCAGTTGCTGGATCCCGATGTGAAGGTCGCCATCATAACCGGCATGGACCCCGACGAGGAGCGCTTGCCGGGAGTGCTGGGAATTCTCGGAAAACCCTTCCGCCCCAGTGAAGTGGCTGAGTTCGTGCGGCAGGTCATGCAGGTCTGAGGGGGTTGAAGTGAATCCGCATGGTTGTGCCGCCCTGCCGGTCGCAGGTCAGGACGCCGTGAATCTGTTGTGCAAGGGCATGCACCAACTGCAGTCCAAGCGAGGCTGATGCTGTGGGATCGACGCTTGCCGGCAGTCCGACGCCATCATCGGCAACGGTCATCACATAGCCCATTTCGCCCTCGGGGGCGCGACGGACCTCAATCCGCACACAACCCTTGCCTTCGGGGAAGGCATACTTCAGCGCATTCGACAGCAGTTCGTTGATGATCAACCCACAAGGGATGGCGGTGTCGATATTGAGGACAATGTCATCGACCTTCGGCAGAACCTGGACATTGTTGAGACCGTAGGAGGCGGCGACGCTGCTGCACAGGTCTTGCACGTAGTCGGACAGATCGATGCGCCCCAACTCCTCGGTGCCATAGAGGTGCTCATGGATCAGGGCCATGGATCGCACGCGATCGCGACTCTCACGTAACACCTCAACCGTCGCATCGTCTGTAATACTGTTGGCCTGCAGGTCGAGCAGGCTGGCGATGATCTGCAGGTTGTTCTTGACCCGGTGATGGACCTCCTTGAGCAACACTTCCTTTTCTACCAGGGAGGTGCGCAGGGCCTCGTCACGGTCGGCGATCCGCGTCAACATGGCATTGAAGCCATCCGCCAGCTGGCCGAGTTCGTCATCCCCGTGTTTCTCGGCGCGCACCGAATAGGAGGGATTATCGCGCACCGCCTGCATGGCCCCCTGCAGACGCAGGATCGGTTCGGTGATGACCGCCCGCAGGCGCGAGCCGATCAGCAAGGTCACCAATGACGCTGCCACGAGGAATACGACGGCGATCTGTCCGTAGCGCGCCATCCGATCCTCCAGTTCGGACAACTCAGAACACAGATAGATCGTACCCAGACGTTCACCGTCCAGTTCAATCGGACGCCAGACTTCCAGGTAATCCTCACCGAACCGGTAGTCGGGCAGGACCGGCTGCGGGAGGCGGTCGGAGGGACTCCGACTGCCGTAGTGAGCAAACGCTCTGCCGGCACGGTTGTAGACGTCGCCGGCGACAAGTCTTGGTTCTGCCCGCAATGCTGCCAGCGTCTGTTGTGCGTCCTCTGTATTGTCGAAAACCAGGGCGGCGGTGCAATTGGCACCGACGACGTCGGCCATCGTCGCCAGACGGTGCACGAGGGACTCGCGGGTGCTGAGCCAGTCGTAGGCGGCAAAGGCACCACAGGCCAGCAGCAAGGCGATACTGCTGGTCAGCATGATCACCGCCAGGACCTTGCGGCGGATGGACATGTCACGCAGGTACGTCATCAGTCGTCACCCCCGTCGTCAACGATCTCCGCCAGCCGCAACAGTTTGGCGCTCAAGCGCAAGCCGGCGTGAGTCGCTGCAGTGGAGTTGATCTGGAAGCGAATCTTGTTGTTGCGCAGGATGAAGCCCACCATGCCGCCAGCGCGGGCAAAGCCGTCAGCGTCACCTACGGTGAGCATCGGTTCGTGATGCGTCTGATGCAGGATTCTGGCCAGTTCCCGACTTCCGGAGTCGCTGACGAACAGGATGTGACAATCGACGCCTGGCACATCAGCCGCCGCCGGATGCATGATGTGTACGGGTTGACTGCCTGGTGCTCGTCCAAGGATGGTCTGGAAGGCGTCGCCAAAGGGGTCGTTGCCGACGATGCAGATGCGCAAGGTATCCTGGTTTGTGCCCTCCGGCCACTCGACGAAACGGGCGAAGTTCAACAGAAAGGCAGCCTTGACCTGGTATTCGGAAGGCTTGTCCTGTGCCGCGGACGGGTCTGCGGTGCACAACAACAATCCGAGGCCGACAAACATGGCCAGACGTTGGATCAACAGACGGATCCGGTTGACCGACTTGGGCGAGAAGGGGAGGCTCAGCAAAGGCATAGGCAGAAATCTATTCTATTGACGACAAAGCGCACATCATCCTAGCGGATCCAGGGGCGCCACGATTGCGATGCTGCCGGTTCTATGGTATTCTCGATGTCTGAACCTGAACCTGAGCCAGGGCCGGCACCGGCGCCGTCACGGCAGACACAGGAGTCTGAGATGTACGCCAACACCCTCTTTGAACCGATTTATGGCCACAGTGACTGGGGCAGTGCCCTGGTGGCCTTTCTCATCATCGCGCTGAGTCTGGGATCCAGTTGGGTCGTGGGCTCCGTAGCGGTGAAATTCAGCAGCAAAAACTGATCAACCTGCTACAGTTCCGCCGCTGGTTGCTGGGCGGTCTCGTCTGTCTGACGACGATGATCGGAGCCAGTGGCTGCGCTTCCCTACGCCAGGTCCTTGGCCGCGAGCTGGTACCCGTGCAAACCGAAGTCAGGCTCGGGCAGCAGTTGGCACAGCAGGTCGAAACCGAGAACACGATCCTGCCCGACGCCGAACTGCAGCGCTACGTGCGTTTGCTGGCGCAGCCATTGATCGACCAGGCGTGGGCCGACCGACCCGATATCGACTATCGCATCACGGTTCTCGATGACGACAAGCAGGTGAACGCTTTCGCCCTGCCTGGTGGCCCTATGTACGTGTATACCGGACTGCTGGCACTGGCTGCAGACGAGGCCGAACTGGCCGGGGTTCTGGCGCACGAACTGGGTCACGTCGTGGCGCGCCACTCCGCCAACCAGCTGGCCACCAGCCTTGGTGTGCAATTGCTGGTGTCGATCAGCCTCGGCGAGGCGCCGGAACAATTGGCACAGATGGCCGCCAATCTGGCCGGCGCCGGTGCCATGGCACGCTTCAGCCGGGATGACGAACGCCAGGCCGATGATTTCGGCGTGCGCTACACCATCGCCGCCGGCTACGATCCCCGGGGTCTGATCACTCTGTTCGACAAGATGGCGCGCCTCGAAGCCGGTGGCGGGAACTCTCTGGACCGGCTGCTGGCCAGTCATCCTGCCACCGACGAACGTATGGCCCGCATCGGCCGCCGCATCGAGGCCACTGCTGCCACCGGAGAACGTCGGGCGGCACAATATCAAGAGATGACGCAGAGCCTGCGATGATGGAATTTTCGGCGGATGCAAACGCCGCGACTCTGAGAGCCTAGCGCAACAGCAGCACCTTACGTGTCGCCTGCTGCCCACTGGCGATAGCCCGCACCAGATAGACGCCGCTGGCTGCCAGCTGACCGTCGGCGCCCATCCCGTGCCAGTGAAGTTGGTGTGCGCCGGCCTTCAACCAGCCACGATGCAGTGTCATCAGGCGCTGCCCGTTGAGGCCGAAAACCGCTACGTCCACCCAGCCGGCGCGGGCAAGTTGCATGGGCAGGACGGTTGTGGAGTTAAAGGGGTTGGGATAGGCAGCAGTCAGCGCGAAGTCACTCGGATCCACACCCCGCACATCGGTGACGGCCGTACTCGTACCGCCGACAACGACGTGGAAGCCGCCGCGATAGAAAAAATCTCCCCGCACACCGGTAAACAGGCGCAGTTGCTGGTCCCCTTCCAGGTCCGTCGGCAGCGATACGGACAAGGTGAAACGCCCGTTCTCGACTGCAGCGCTGAAGCTGGTTGTCTCACCCTCCTCCGTGACGAATTCGAGGATGACGGCATCCACAGCGGCCAGGGCTGTGGTGCCGGCAACTGTCAGGGCTTTGCCGACGGCCAGTCGTGTCGGCAGTGGCTCCGTGAGGACCACCGCATCAAAGAATCCCCGTGGCAGCACGACGGGTCCGGATCCTGGCTCCACTTGTACCGGAGCGAAGGTGCCGGCAAATTCACTGTCGTGGTTGCCGCCGACGAACAGATCCAGCGCCAGATCTCCTGTCTGCTCATGAGCGAAGATGATGGTCCGCTCAAAACGACCGTCGGCGCCCACGGTCATACCGAAGGAGGCGATGGTCTCGCCGTCAATTGAGTAGCGGGCCGTTATGCGGGACGTAGTGCCGGCAAGGGCTGTGCCACGCAACAGGACAGGCTCTCCCGAAAGGATGATGCCCGGCAGGGGTGGATCGAAATACACACCCGCGAAGTGGTCCCCCGGGATCTCTATGGTGGCAGCAAATCCCTGGGGCAGGGGTAGCAGGACTGCACTCAACTCCGCTTCGACCGGGGCCTGCAGCAACAGCATCGGCACCGATGCCTGCACAAAAGCGACGCCGCGCGGGCGGATCGAACCCGCCAGGGGGGCGCCGGCATCCAGGTGCAGGATCTTTGGCAGAGGGAAGCCGCGCGATGAAGGGCCGCCAAGGGCGGGGGAGGAGAAGTTGAACCGGCTGTGCCCGGCCAACCCTGTGCCACTGGCGTAGAGCTTCACCGCATAGCCGGCGAGCAGCTCGCGGAAGGGGACGCCTGCAGCCTGCTCCACCGTGTCACGATCACGCAGACCGGTCTGCACCAGTCGCAGCAGAATCGCCTCACCGAAGCGGTCCACGAGGGAGCGCACGAAGAGGTAGGCGGCGCCGCGCTCGGCACTGCTGACGTAGTCCTGAGCGGTCAGTCCGACGGCGCCGGGGTCGGCAAGAAAATCGCGCACGTTGTTGCTGTTGCCACCGGCGACGAAGCCATCCACGAGATCTTCGGCCAGGTGCGACAGTCCCTCGTCGAGCCAGGTCGCCTCGGACTCGCCGTGGCGCACCAGTACGTGCTGATGGAAGTTGATCAGGTGCTGAAACTCATGCACAAGCAAGGCCCGGTAGGCTGAGGCAGGCTGCGTCGGTGACAGAAACAGCAGATCGGTGCGGTTGCCGCTGCCACCGACCGTTTCGGCCAGCACCGACGTGGGATCCTGAAAACCGCCAAGCCCCACGTCATCGACGAGGGGTGTATACAGAAAGGCGATGCGTCCATCACCATCGACATCGGAGGGGGCGCCAAAGGTCGCAACCATGCGGGCGTAGTCGTCGTCAAAGCGGGCCAGGTGTGCTTCGATGTCGTCGCTGCTGAGACTGCCACCGTCGGCCGTAGTACCGACATGGACAAAGGCCACAGCATGATCACTGACGGCAACGACCCGCGTTGCCAGCACCTGTCGGGGCACCGGGGGAAATTCGTCAAACACAAAATCGCGCTCGTCTCCCACCGCGTATGACACCTGGGCTCGACGCAGAGCCGGCGTCGGTTGCGGTTGACGGCGGACCGCAGCGGCCAGCTGTGCTGCCTTGCGGGCCCGGAGAGCTTCCCCGAGGTCGCGTCGGCTCAGGGCAAGACCCGCGGGCCGCGACACGGGGGCTGGAGAGCCCACCGAAAAATCGTAGCGCGTGTCAACTGCCAGATCGTGCCGGGGAGAAAACAGCGCCAGGGCGAAGCGCTCGGTGCCACCCGGAGCCACAGCCGCCAGCAGACCGTCGGCATCGGCCCGCACCCAGGCCAGCGATGTGGTAGCCTCGCCGTCGGCAACGCCCAGCAAGGCAACCTGGCGCTGCGGTCGGAGGGGGTCGTTGGTGCTCAACACGAGCGCCCCCTCTTCGCCGCCGGCGCCGAGGTAGCGCACAACGATGGTCCCCGTCGCCCCCGGGGGGATGGCGTCAGGCAAGGAGACGACTTCGAAGGGGGCGGCGGCGCTGGCGGCGAGAATCTGCAACTCGGCGTTGCCCCGATTCGTGATGGGAACGTCCGCTTTGCCACCGGGTAGCAGTGCCACCGATAGTGCCGCCGGGGCAGCCTGAGGCTGCGCGTCATCGGTTATCTCGAAGGCAAACGCCCCCCGCCCCCAAAAGCTGCCATCCTGCAGGCCAACCACAAGCTGCACAAGAACAGGTCCCGGAGCGCCTGGTGGCAGTCGCAGCGGCAAGTCGAAGCGCCCGTTGTCGATTGGTATGTGGATCACACCCGCTTCGACGCCATCGCGGGACAGGTCGAGGCGGGCACTGACAATCCGGGGGTCAAGGATCTGCCCGGACATCCGCACGGGGGCACCCGCAGGCAATTGTGTGGGCAAGGGTAGATCGAGGCGCAGCCCATCAAAAAAAAGCACCGGCAGGGACAGGTCACCCTCTGCGGGCAGAACAACGAAGGGCCCAAAGGTACCGTCGAAACCGAGTTCGTCTCTGTCGCCACCGAACAACACGACCTCGTACGTGTCGGCCTGGGTGGTGGAAAAGACGAGAGTCCGCTCGACACGGCCGGGCAGGTGCTGGATGTGGAAATCCAGGTTGGACCCTGTAGCACGAACCGGTCGGAAACTGAACAAAGCCTCCTGCCAGGTTGTGTCGAGCAAAGTCGCTGACAGGGGGACCTCCTGGCCGGCCAGGACCCGGGCCGGCACCGGGGCGGCGAAACGCAGGGCAGAAAAGTGGTCAACCGGGATGGATTGCCCCGATGCGCCAAGCGGTGGCTGGGCCGAAACAAGAAAGAACAAAAAAAGGCGTGAGAATCCTGACTTCACGGGGCATCTCCAGCTTGATCCGCAGTGGTCAACTTTGTATCGTACGATTCGTATGATCGAACGTATTCCACCCGCGGTCCGCAAGCGATACCTCGCAGTACTCTTCGCTCCGACCGCGGGTTTTGCGTGTACCAATCAGCACACACCAATCATGCGAAACACGGCCAAGGAGAGTCATGCTCGAAACGCTCGGTGACCGGGAAAGCTCGACACTGAGGGCCTATTTCGACGACATCGCCGACTCCGAACCGCTCTCCAGAGAGCGCGAAGTCGAGCTGTCCGCCCGTATCAAGGACGGTGACATGGAGGCCCGGGATGAACTCATCCAGGCGAACCTCCGTTTTGTCATCGATGTCGCCAAGAACTATCAGAACCGGGGGCTGACCTTCCCGGATCTTATCAGTGCCGGCAATCTCGGGCTGATGACCGCCGCCGAACGCTTCGACGGGACCCGCGGCTACAAATTTATCTCCTACGCCGTCTGGTGGATTCGACAGTCCATTCTGCAGACGATCGCCGAGCATGTGCGCACGGTGCGGCTGCCGTTGAACAAACTCAGCCTGCTCAAGGACATCTCCAAGGCCACGCGCAAGCTCGGCCAGAACTCCGATACCGAGCCCGACATCGAGCAGATCGCCAAGGAGCTGGATCTGCCCCCCGACGTCGTCACGGACGCGATTCTCAGTGCTCGCCCTTGCAGCTCGCTCGATGGCGCCTTTGACGACGACGAGAAGCGCTCCCTGCTCAATATCCTGCCTGATGCCAACTCGAGGTCACCCGATAGCGACCTGATTCACGATTCGGCACGCAATCAGCTCGAGGAAGTTCTGGCCAGTCTCGAGGATCGCGAGCAGAAGATCATACGATTGTACTTCGGTCTCGACGGCATGGAAGCCCTCACACTCGAGCAGATCGGCGAGATGATCGGTGTCACCCGCGAGAGGGTTCGGCAGATCAAGGAGCGCGCCCTGAGTCGCCTGCGCCATCCCTCTCGATATGAGCACCTGGAGGAATTGGCAGACGAACTCTAAGTCCCGGCCCTAAGTCCCGGCCCTAAGTCCCGGCTCTAAGTCCCGGCACTGCCCTAAGTCGAGCTTGATCAAGCTCGGCTCCGCGCCCGGAACCGGTGCGTCAACTGCAAGACGCGCCGGTTTAACGTTCTGCCGCCCTTGATGGGGGAGGGTGCGACCTTACCTTTATAAGGCTCTGGCCCTTTTCTGCCAGATTACCTGTCCCCGCACAGTCCACTACCAGTCACTCTCTCCACTATCATGTCTGCAAAGATCCTGGTTGTAGAGAAAAACGAAAAAATCGGTGGGCTGATCTGTGCCCAGTTGCGAGAGAAGGGGCACGAGGTCAACGACTGCCGCAATGGCCCCGAAGCCGTGCTGCAGTTGCGCAAGACGGGGGCAGATATCATCCTGCTCGACAATGCTGTGCCCATGGGCGGGGTCAAGACGGCGCGCATCCTGCGCATGCACGAGAAATACAACCAGATACCCGTCGTCATCGGCCTGCCTCAGGACAAGGAAGATGCGCGGGTTGTCATCAAGGAAGGGCAGACAGCAGGCATCAACCACTTCCTGCTGAAGCCCTTCACGCTCTCGGCGCTGCTGAAGAAGCTGACTGACATCCTGGAAAGCAGTGAGGAGATCGCGAAACCGACACACCAGGAAATCCGCGACGAAATCAAGGACCTGTCCAACCTGCCCGCCATGCCCGCGGCGCACAGCAAGTTGCTGGCCCTGCTGAGCAAGGCCGATGAGGAGGTCGACATGCGGGCTGTGTCTTCCACTCTCGAGCAGGATCCGGCGCTATCGGCCAATGTCATGCGCACCTGTCGTTCCGCCTACTTCGGTTTTCAGGGCAACATGATGTCGCAGGCAGTGGCCTTTCTCGGGGTCAGTGTCATTCGCAAAGTGGTCCAGTCTGCGGTGATCTACAACGTCTTTGGTGATGCAAAAGAAAACCCTGCTCTGGCGGCCTTCACCATGAATGACCTGTGGAAACACTCCCTGTGCACCGGCATGGCGATGGAAGTGATCGGCAAGGCCGACAAAAAGAAGACGCACTTTCTGCTCGGTACGCTGCACGACATCGGCAAGGCGGTGTTCATGTTCCGCTTTCCAGATCATTTCGCCAAGGTCCTGTCCCTGGTGGAGAGTGAAAAGATCTCCATCCTCGCCGCAGAGTACGAGTTGCTCGGTATCACCCACGCCGACTGTGGCGGCGAGTTGGCCATTCACTGGGACCTGCCGGGCGAAGTACGCACGGCGATCACGTCGCACCATCAACCCGGCAAATCCACCCAGCATCGCCGCCTGGCAGCCATGGTCCATATCTGCGACATCGCCGTACGCACGATGGGCATCGGCTACGGGGGTGATCCACTGATCCCGGTGATGGATCCATACGCCAGTCGCCTGCAGAAGAGTGTCGAGGAGATCATCAAGAACAAGGCCGATTTTGAGCGCCAGATTGATTCGATTCTCGGGGCCTAGACGTGCGCCCTGAACTGCGACGAGTAACGGGGTGGCGCGCTGGCGCCATCCTTCTCACGCTGCTTGCCACGGCCAACGACAGCTTCGCCCAGCGGCTCATCATCGAAGACCAGACGCCCCCGGGGGGTGTTTTTGCCACCGCCGGTATGGGTGTCATCGACGTCGAAGAAGGCACCGGCCTTGGCCTCCCGCTGGGGTTTACCGCCATTGCACCCTCACACCGCATCATGGCCACGATCACTGTGCTGGACCTGGGTCTGCTGCAGGGCTCGGATCGGGACCAGCGGTATTTTCAATACTTCGACACAACGTTCGGTCAACAGCTCTGCGTCGATACGGCGACCAATCGACTGGCCTCCTACGATCGTTGTGCCGGCGACACCAATCTGCTGAGATCGCTGTCGGCGGATATCAATTTCCTGCCGGTCACGACGGTCATCGTTGGCAGCAAGCCTGGTTCCCTGCATGTTGGCATGGGTTGGCGCATCAGCGATCCACGTACCGCCTACGGCACCTTCGGCATGTTCTTTCCGTCCCATACCGGCAGGTCGGCATCCGTGCGACTGTCGATGGGCAAGCGCTACATCTCCCTCGGGTTCTCCTGGGGCATGGATCTTCGCCGCGCTCTGACGCTGTTCTGACGGCTGCGACAGGAGCAACGGTGTGAGGGGCATACATCTCGCGATTCTTCTCCTGCTGTTGCGGGTCGCTGCCACCGGCGCGCAGGTAACCCTGCCGACCGAGGCGCATCCCAGTCTGCTGTTTACCGCCGAGCAGGTACCGCTGTTGCAGGCCCGCATCACGCGCGCGCCCTATGCCACCTGGTGGGCGACCGTGTTCGACCGGGCTTTGAACCCACCCAGTCCCGCCGTCGAGGAACGCACCAAGGCGCGGTACGCCAAGGCTGCCGCCTTTGCCTGGTGGATGACAGGTGACAGCACCTTTGCCCACACGGCTGCTGGCCTGCTGCTGGACATGAAGTTCCCCCGGGACGGCGGCGATCTGGGCGAAGCACACAATGAAGGGGAGGTGGTCATGCAGTACGCCCAGGCGTACGACATGCTGCATCCCTTTCTGTCCGACTACCCGGATTCGCTGGCGACGGTGCGGAGTCTGCTCGCCGACGAGGCGGACCGCATGTTCGACGGCATCGTCGTGCAGGAGATCGATCTCGGATTTCTCGGGACTCTGAAGATCCGTCTGCACGAAACGACGGATCCGCGCAATCTGTCTGTGACCCATCTCGACAATTGGCACATCCGGCTCTACGGAAGTCTGGGCCTGGTTGCCTACGTTCTGGCCGACCACGCCGGGTCCGGCGGCAGCAACCCACAGGAGTGGGCCGATTGGGCGTACGATCTGGTGACGCGATCTCTGACCCACATGATCGATGAAATCGACGGCGGCTACGCCGAAGGCCCGTTCTACCAGCGTTATGCCGCTGACGTCTATCTGCCGTACGCCTTTGCCCTGCGAGCGCACTCCGCCCTAGATCTGTTCATCGATCCCCTGCTCGATAAGACCCACGACTGGTCAGTGAACATCCGGCTACCCAGTGGGCGCCGGCCCAATACCGACGACGGCCATCTGGACGATGCCTATGGTCACTATCTGGCGGCGGTCGATGCCGATGGTCCCGTACATCACTGGGACTGGCTGCACAACGACAACGGCCCCTACGTGCGCGGCTTCAACGAGCCGGATGCGATCGTTTACTACGATGACACCATCGGCTCACAGGAACCGGATCGCGGGCCGACGATCTTCATGCCCGCCGCCGGTGACGCCGTGTTCCGCACCGACTGGAGCGAGGCGGCCACGTACCTGCTGCTGCGTGGGGAGCATGGTCGCACGCGCGAGCAGGGATTCGGTCACGAACATGCCGACGAAACCAGTTTCATTCTCTACGCCCATGGCGAAATGCTGGCTCTCGACGGTGGCTACATCAACTTCACCAATCATGACAAGGTGAACTGGGGCAATGCACACAACCTGATCATGGTCGATGGTCAGGGGCCACCCATCGATCGGATCGCTGGCGCCGCCGTGGATGGTGGTGAAGACGCCTTCATTGAGGACACGATGACCCATGCCGGCGGCGACTATGCCCAGGTGCGCGCCGCGTATCTGGGGGCCCGTATCCGCCGTCGCACACTATTTGCCAATCGCGACTACTTCGTCATCGCCGACGAAGTTGCCTCTGATTCTGTGCGCACCTACCAGTGGCGTCTGCATGGCCACGGTGGTGGCACCAGCGGCGGCAGTTATTCCCGCGTCGGTTCACTGGCCCGCTGGACGCGGCCGCAGGCGGAGCTGCTTGCCTATCTGACGCCGGCGCCGGGCCGGACGTTTGCCGAAGATGATACCATCCACTCCTTCGATTTTCTCCAAGAACCGACGCACACCTTCCTGAAGGTCAGCCAGACGGGGACGACGGCAGAGTTTCTCTCGGTGTTGTTCCCTCAGGTCCCATCGGCGCAGGCGCCCTCGCTGTCTGCAGCCGACGCCACCGGTGGCCAGGCAATCCGGGTGACACGTGCCGACGGCGTGGAGGAAGTGACGTGGGTGCGCGCCGCCAACGCGGACAGTGTCGTCATCGACAGCACCAGTGGCGGCGCGGTGTACACCGATGCGGCTTTTGGCTGGGTTCGGTGGGAGTCGAATCGGCTGCACACGTGGACGATACAGGATGGTACACGACTGCGCCTGGGGGGCGGGGCGCGCCTCTGGGCCAGCGATACGGTGGACGTGTTGCTCTCTGCCTCAGGAGACAACCTCGACGGCTTTGTGCGAGGACCGGACAGCGGCTACATCATTACCCTGAGCGGCATCGATTCTGTGACATCGGCACGGTTCGACGGGCAATCGCTGGCCGTAGATCATGTGACGCCGGCGGGGTGGCGGTTGTCACTGGCCGGCGCCGGCGCCCTGCAACTGACGATGGCCGCCGCCCCGAGTGACACAACCGCCGATCCAAGCGATTTCTCCGGCGACGGCGTGATCGACTTTACTGATTTCTTTCAATTCGCCGACGTTTTTGGTCAACAGGTCTCTGCCGAGGACGCCCGTTTCGATCTCAATGGCGACGGCGTCGTGGACTTCTCCGACTTTTTCATCTTCGCCGATGCCTTCAGTCGCTAGCCCCCAATCCCCTCGTCACATACCGCAGTACTTCAACCACCTGTTCGGGCGTCTCAGCGACGGCACTGGCGGCGGCGTCCACCTCCTTCAGGGCGTGGGTCAGGTCGGCGTCGTGCAGCGTGATGAAGGGTTTGCCGAGAGCGCAGGCGAGGCCGGCATCAAAAGCGGCGTTCCACTGTCTGTACTTGTCGCCGAAGCGAATGACCAGAATATCGGCCTTGTGCAGCAACGTGCGTGTGCGAATGCCATTGACGCCGGCCCCCTTGTGATCCTTCCAAAACCCCTGATCCTCGGCCCCAAGGAGCGTCACGCCACAGTCGTCGCTGGCGGCGTGGTCGGTGACGGGCGCGGTAAAATCCACCGGCAGACCGGCTGCGGTTGCACCGCGAATGATGCGGTCCCGCCAGTCGCTGTGGATCTCACCCGAGAGGTAAACATTCCATTGGCTCATGATGGCCCTCCTTTCTACTTTGAATTCTCTTGAAGTTCGGCCTCTGTGTCACTAGCTTCTACGCCCTTGGTAAGATCTGCAACCGCGAGAAATGTGAAGATCAATGAAATCAGCTCTGCAACTTGCCCTCGAAAAGACCGACGATCTTGTCGACGAAGAAACCAAGCTGTCGCGTCATCAGGTCGAGGAAATCGACCAGGTGCGCAAGGAATTCGAAGCCAAGTGGGCTGAACAGGAGATCGTTCTCAAGGGACGGATCGAGAAGATGCGGGCCGACACCGACCCGCAGACCTTCGCCGAACATCAGCGGCAATTCGCAGACGAGATGAACCAGGTCCGCGAGAAGATCTACGCAGAGCGTGACCAGAGGCTGCAGAAGATTCGTCAGCAGGCGAGCTGAGCGTCCACTGACGATTTTCCGTCCGCGAGGCGGGGGAATGGGGACGGTTGCCACGGCAGCCGTCCCCGTTCTTGTTACGGCGCTACAACCACCACACCACGACGGGCAGAATTGTGGTCGCCTGGTGCGTTTCCCTCACTGCGGGCATGGATCACGTAGAGGTAGCTGCCAGTTGCCAGAGGTTGTCCGTCGCCATCGCGGCCATCCCACGGCAACACGACAAAACCACCATCGGTGTCGACAGGATCCAACCGCCGAATGCGGCGGCCGCCGACACTGTAAATCTCCACAGTGACCTGGCAGGCGCCGGATACGTAGCAGGTAAATCGCGTGCCGTCGCGGCCCACGGGATTGGGTACTGCCAGAGCATTGCGCAGGGTCAGCACAGCCGCGACTTTGAGCCGCAATTCAGCGCCATGTGTTGCCCCGTCTGCGGCCAGGAGTTGGGCCTCCAATCGTCGTCGACCCGCTGCCAGACGCAACACGGCACGGGCCCCGGCAGCCTCCAGCCAGCTCGAGTCGGCCGTTGTCGGCACGCCGTCGACGTGCAGTGCGATCCGTCCCCTGCCGGCAGCCTGCACCAGAATTGCCTGACCCGCTGCCACGCCGTCGCCATTGTGCAGACGCTGGCCCTGGGGCCAGGTGCGGAACACGACCCGCTCGAAGGGGGATGTGTGCGGGACATCGGCCCGATCGTTGGTCGGGTCCGCATCAGCGTCGCCCGTCGCCAGCCAGACCCGCAGGGCCTGGGTGGCAGCTTCCGGCGGTTCGACGAAGTGCACCAGCGCTGTATCGCCAGCTGCCACGGCACCAATCTGACCCGTTGCCAGCACGTGTCCCGATTTCGTCAGCAGATGGGCTGAGGCAGGGGCAGACAGGCCCAGGCCACGGTTGCGCACGGCCACTAGAATGGTGCCGGCGTCGACGACGACGTCAGCGACTTCCAGATCACTGGCATGGGCAAAATCGGCGCCCCATTGCGCCAACAATCCAGCGGCCGAATCGATCCGGGCCACGAGCCGCAGGTATCGATACTGCGTCGCATCGATCCCCGTCAGATCAATCACACCACCTGCGGGCAAGGAGTCCTGCAGAACTTCAACCCAGTTCCCACCGTTGTGGTCTTCGGTGCGCGGCTCCTGCGTATGCCGGCCTTCGATGCGCAGATGGATGCCATTGCCGGCCATCCGAACACTGCGCCAGGCGGCGGCGGGGCCGATGTCGGGGCTGCGGAGTTGTCCTGTGGCGGGGCCATCGTCGCGACGATAGCGGAACAGACCGGACCCCCGCAGGTCCCCGAGCCAGACGTGGTCATTCGTCCAGTCATACTGGCCCGTGATCACCCGGGTCACGTCCTGATCCGAGGTCCATTCATCGACGAACGACCCGTCCAGGGCACTGACGGCGCGGATGCGTCGTTGACCGACGTACTCCAGCAAGTAGAGTCGCTCCCCGTCGGCAAAGATGCCATCCGTCCACAGGAAACTGAAACCGGTCTCGGTAGGGGGGACAATGAATTCTCGCGCCAGATGTCAGCCGCTGTCGTCCACATCGAACACGCGGACCCCCCAGCCCACGCGGGTGCCACGAGCCGAACTCATGGAGACGTTGAAGATCTGTTGACCGTCGGAGGTGATCATGGCGTGCAGCACTTGTCCCGGGGTTCGCTGACTGTCGTCGATGACCAGTCCGGTCTTCCAGTCGAGCAGCCCATCCGGCACGGCGATGGTATCGAGATGTCCCGTGATCGGATCGACGCGCTCCAACTCAAACAGATGCCCCGCGTCGGAATAGATGTAGCCATCGGTGTGATAGGTTGCCGAGATACCCGGGGTCGTCGAGTCAGGCAGGACGCCATAGTAGCCACCGCGAATGGAGCCGCCGAAGCCGGTGCCGATGCGCGTGAACCGATCGGTACCCTCATAAATCGTGGACGGGTCGTTGAACCAGCGCTTGGCGTAGAGATACGTTCCGTCCGTGGCCAGCACGCCGGCACCCGGCAGAGCCACGACGGTGAAACCGTCATCCCGTGTTTCGGCCGATGGCCGGAAGGGTTGCCTGGCGGCGGCGGCAATGAGCCCACCGCTGGCAGGTTGCAGGCCCCTGCTTTGTCCAAGGAGCAGAGCCGCTCCCCCTTGCTGCCAGGTGAGAGTGTCATCGCCTGCCACCGGGGCTTGCTGTACCGAGCGGGCGGCAGACCAGGGCCCGGTGATGCCATCGACGACCACCCGCACACGCCAGAACATGGGAGCATCCGCAGGCGCGTCCGGGTCGTCGCCCGGGGGCATTTGGCGGAAGGTATGGACTGCCCGACCCGCCTTGGCCGCGATGGGGGTAGAGTACGTCGTGGTCGTTTCGGCGAATGTCAGATCCCGTGACAGGGCAAACACGGCGTGCGCATCCGTCGGGCCGCCGCTGGCGCGGACCGGCATCAGGGCCTGCAGGGCCAGAAGAGGGAGAACGGCGCCCTCTGTTGGCAGAAAGGGGGTGGCGACGGGAGCCTCGATGATGTCCAGCCTTCGACGGAGCCGGTTGCCATCCACGTCCAGACTCAGTTCGTAACCGCCACTGACGGTGACGGGCCAGTCCACGACCAGAGAATCGACCCCGGCAAAGGGGGCCCGCAACTGGCGCAGCAACGTGTCGATGGTTCCGTCCTGTGAGCGACCGACAAGGCTTACCACGGGACCGGATGGCCCAAGGCGAGCGTTGTTACCGACCACGGCCGTGATCCGCACTGTGCGTCCACGCACGACAGCTGTGTCAGGCAGCACAAGATCGACAGCGACGTACTCGGCCGCAGCGGGCAGGGCCAGTCTCTGGGCGGGATCGCCCGTCAACTGCATGGTCTGCGGTACATCAACCCAGCCCGGGTGAGCGGCAAGAAGTCGCGCCTTGGCCACGTCGAGAACGGGCCCGAACTGGGTCTGGCCCTCGGCAAAAAGCTGCGCATACAGGCCCTCCTGCAGCAGGCTGTTCTGCGACGTGAAGGAGATCGCCGTCGCCGAGACGTAGCCGATGGCACCGCCATAGGGCCATTCCATGAGTTGCTCGCTCAGACCCTCGGTGTGGGGATCGACAAACAGGCCATTGAGACAGGATAGTGCCAGCACCAGCGGTAGGCGTCCGCCGTTGCGGATCTGCGACAGATAGTCCCATTCGGGAAACTGGGTGGAGAGCAGGTACTGCATGGTGCCGGCGGCGCCATGTCCGGAGAAGTTGACGATCAGCGCCCCGTCGTTGAGTTCCTGCAGAAAACGTCGGCCCAGGGCATTCGGCAGGGGCGCCTCATCGGCGGCGTAGAGTCGAACCGACTGCAAGCCAATCGGTTCGGTGTATCGCGCCGCCATGGAATCCAGCGGCGCGGAGAACTCGTTGACGGCGTGCCAGTTGGCGGCAAAGACGGAGCGGCTGCGCCAGTCGCCGGGCACCGGGTCGTTGTCATAGGCGATGATCTTGTCAACGACACGCTCGGCTTCCTCCACCGAGTCGACGGCGAGACGTCCGATGGACAGATCCGCCAGCAGGTCATCACCATCGACGAGGCTCAGGCGGAAATCGGAGGGTGAATAACCCCGGGTCCGCGCCAGGTAGTACAGCGTTGGGATCAGCTGCTGGTCGCGGCGCCCGGTGTACTTGCCGCGGTAGTCCCAGGTCTCGTCCCCGAACAGCAGCAGCAGAGCCGGTCGCTGCTGCCAGCTGTGGTAGCTGTAGCTGACGAACTGTGCCAGGGCGTCGCGATCGAAACGCCCGAAGGAGAACTCATCAAAGAGATCCTCCGAGGTGACCACGACGACATCGAGTCCCTCCTGCCGTCGGTGCTGCGCCAGTCGCTGCGCGGCAGCCAGATACTCGACGGGTGTGACCATGACGTAGTCGGCGCCATGGCTGGGGTTGCGCCAGTCCGAGGGTGTGTCGAGCTGTCCCACCGGTGTTCGTAGGGAGCTGCGATCGGCGGCTACGTACGTCGTCGGTGAACCGGGCGCGTCCTCAAAGGTGATGGCAACGAGTGAATCAGCACTTGTTGTCTGCGCGCCTGTGAGCAGCCCCTGACCAGTTCGGTCGAACAGCAGTACGTCATGATCCGCAAATCCCTCGATGGTGATGCGCTGGCCTGCAGGGGCGGCCGGTGTCGGGGCGGCCAGATAGCCGAGGTGCGCATGGAAGGATCGCCGGTACTCGATGCGGAACCAGTTGAACCACAACTGATCAAAACGAATGCGGTCCGCCTGGGCCTGCAGCAGAATGCGGTTGCGGTCGCGCAACAGCGTCGATGGCACCGTCGCGGAGACAACATGCGAGACCTGTCCGGACCAGTACTCTTCGACCAGGCGCTCATTGTTGAAGCTGATCGTGGTGTGATGTTCGCCGAAATCCGCCCCGACACGGCCCTGCAGGGCGACGGTGATACGGGCGCCGTAGCTGTCGCCTTCGTACAAACCGGTGAGATCACCGACGAAGGTGCCGCTGGCGGGTCGATCCGGGTCGACGGCCTGCAGCCAACGCCCGGGCTGTTGCCAGAACCAGCGGTCCGCCAGTGTATCCGGGGCGGCGGCGAGCACGTCAAAAACCCTGTCTTGCTCAAAGTGGGCCGTCGCTTCATACCAGAGTCGTGGGGGGTACTCATGCACGGGGGAGACGTCGCGTTCGACGAAGCGTGGCCCCGGCGTCGCCCCCCAGGTGAGCCAGTAGGTATCGGCGGGGCCGTACTCGCTCTCGTGGTCGCGCTCGCCCGTTGCTGTCGTCACCCGGCGGTAGCGCCCGAGAAACAGCAGTTCGTCGCCGCTGTCAAACCTGCCATCCTGTTCGCCGCGAACGTAGATCGGTTGTGTTTCCCCTGCATGGAACAGGGCGAACGTCCGTGGGTCGATCTCCGCCGGGTTGAGGCCCGTCGCCTGCAACCAGTCAGAGTCGATGCGAAACACGCCATCCTCCGTGACGACCAGCTTCAGCCACGGACGTGCAGGATCATACGCCTGGGCGGCCGCGCGCCGCGCGGGTTGTGGGCTCTGCCAGCCCGCGTGATCGGGCGGATTGACAAAGGCCGATCGCAGGGCGGCACCGGCCGCATCGGCATGGGACAGCGGTCGGGCTGCGGAGGCGCCGGCAAAACGGACGTCAATGGACAGCCGTGTGTGCACCCGAAGTGAGCGGCTGGCCGCATCGTAGTGCCAGGGATACACATGCAGGGCATGGGCGGGGATGCCACGAAGAAGACCGAGGGGTTGGGTGTGAGCCAGAGCCTGCAGTCGCTCCGCCGAAAACTCTGTCGCCAGAGAATCGGCTGTCGGCAACCGCACATCGTAGAAGGTTGTGTCGGCGAGGCTCTCGACCGTCACCGACAACCGTGCGCCAGGCGGCGCCGCCAGCAACTGTGCGATGAAGGGCAGCTCTACATGGCCGGGGCCACTGCCACGGGGCAGGCCGACGGCGGTGATGGCCGTGACCCCCATCGTCGTGATCGGCCCCAGGCCCGCGTCGACCTCAACAAGGAGTCGGAGGCCATCACTGTTGGACTGCAACAATTGCACATCGGCGTGTGCCGGTGCCGCCAGCAGGGCTGTGGCCAAAAGGCCTGTGCGCAGGGATCGGAGCAAGCGGCGAGCATTTCGGCTGGAGCGGTTGGAGGAGGCTGCGTAAATTGCCGCAGCGACCGCGCATTTCAAAGGAAAGTAGGGAGCCGTCCGACAGAGAGCCAGAAACTGATGTCCTTGGGACGCCCTGAAGCCGGCAAAGGTTTCGTCCGGGAACGGGTGGCGTTGACAATTGCTGCCGCAGCGATCGTGCTGCGCATTGCCCTCGCCGCGGCCGCTGTGAGCACACAGGGCATCGAAACGTTGCACGCACCCGACTCGCCCGGGTATCTGGAGCCGGCGTGGGAGATGCTGCAGACGGGGACCTTTTCCCGAGATGGCGTGCCGGAAATTGTCCGTACGCCAGGGTATCCCCTGCTGCTGCTGCCCGGCATGTTCGTCGATCACCTGGCGGCATGGACGGTGTTGCTGCAGGCGTTGCTTGCTGGCAGTACCGTGTTGGCCGTCTACGGCCTGGCTCTCGAACTGTTTCATCGGCGGGCGGCCGTTGCCGCTGCCGCGTTCTATGCGCTGGAGCCGCTGTCCGTCCTCTACACAGCGCGCTTGCTGAGTGAAACGCTGTTCACCGCCTGCCTGACGTGGGGGTTGTTCCTGCTGGCTCGGCTGGCGGGGCGGCGGGATGATCCGTTTCAGGACCTGAGGGGGACAGCGGCCTGCGCCGGTGGTCTGTTGAGCCTGGCTGCCCTCGTGCGACCCATGGCCTACCCCATCGCCCTTGCTGTCGGTCTGAGCGCCGCCTGGTTCGCCCTGCGCCGTTCGGCGCCGCCCGCAACACGGTGGAGCCCAGTGCTGCTGCTGACGGCAACGGCTCTTGTGCCGGTGTTGCTCTGGCAGGCACGTAACGCCGTGGTCGCCGACTACGGTGGCCTGGCAGCGATTGTGGACGTGAACAGCTACTTCTACCAGGGGGCATCGACGGACGCCGCCGTGCAGGGCGTCCCGTTCTACCAGCAACAGGCAGAACTGGGATACCACGATGTTGAGATTTATCTCGCCCGCAATCCGGAGCAGCGATCGTGGTCACCGGCGCGACGCTTCGACTACATGGGAAGCACCGGGCTGGCGCGCGTGCTAGCGCACCCATGGGTCTACCTCGGGATCCACCTGCGGGGTATGGCGCGTGTCGCTGTGGATCCGGGAGGCGTCGAGTATCTGCGGCTCTTCGGCGCCTACCCAACCCACGGGGGACTGCTGGGGCGTGTGGTGGATCAGGGTCTGTGGGCGACCTTGCTGCACGTGTTTCACGAGCGTCCGGGCCTGTTGCTCACCGAGACTCTCTTCGGCGGTTTCCTGGCCGGCATCTACCTGCTGGTGGCACGCGGCGGCATGCTGGCGACGCCGCGGTCGCAGCGGGCCTGGATGCTCTGTGTGGTGGTGGCGGGATTCCTCTGGTTTGCCTCAGGTGGCCCGCAGAGCCTGAGTCGGTTTCGTCATCCCATCATGCCACTGCTGTGCACTCTGGCCGGCGCCGGCCTCGCCGCGCGCAAAGAGGAGGCAGAAAGTTGAAACCCATGCTCCCCGTCAGATGCCTGCTCACCCTTCTGGTCGGGCTGCTGCCATCGGCCATTGCCGGGCAGGTGTGGACCGTCGCCGCCACCACGGGACCATCGGCACGGCACACGGCGGCCGCCATCTACGATCCCGTGGGAGAACGCATCGTGCTGTTTGGCGGGCGCAGCGCCGCCGGAGACCACAACGACCTCTGGACTTTTGACCTGCAGAGCGACGACTGGCGGCAACTGCAGCCCACCGGCGCTGCACCGATGCCCCGATTTTCGCACAATGCCGTCTACGATGCCCTCGGCCAGCGCATGCTCATCTGGTCGGGCCGCAGCCTTGATGCGGCTGGTTCGACGTTGCTCAATGACGTGTGGGCCCTGGATCTGCGGACGGAGCAGTGGACACAATTGCTCCCCACCTCTGCAGCCCCCATCGCTCGTTACGGCACAGCGGCTGTCTATGACCCCATCGCCATGGAGCTGGTGAGCTTCGCCGGGTTTACCACGCAGGGGCGCTTTGATGACACCTGGCGCTTCGATCCTGTGGGGCGTATCTGGCGGGATGTGACCCTGGCCTCCCCACAACCCGGCGAACGCTGCCTGCATGCGGCGGCGTACGACAGCCGCCGCCACCGCATGATCATGTTCGGTGGCCAACGGGGCAACGCAGCCCTTGATGACGCCTGGGCGTTGGATCTGGCCACCGATCGGTGGTCGGTTCTGCCCCCGGCACCGGCCACGGGAGGGCGAAAGTTCGCAGCAGTGACGTACGATCCGTCGGGCGATCGCTTTCTCCTTTTCGGTGGCGAGACAACGGCTGGCACACGTGGGGGGGACCTGTGGGCATTGGATCTTGCCAGCCAGCAGTGGTCGGTGTTGACGACGACGGGCCCGGCACCCCGCGATGGTGCCGTGCTCCTCCACGTGCCTGGGCAATCACGTCTGCTCCTGTTTGGGGGTACGACGCCTGATGGCAACGCCGGGGACACGTGGAGCCTGGTGTTGCCCGGACCACCCACGGTCGTGTACCAGCAACCGTCCACGCTGCAACCATCCACACAACGGGCGCCCCTGTCCCTGCAGGCCTATCCGAATCCCTTCAATGGCAGCGTCGTACTCGAGTTGCAGCTGACCGACGCCGGTCACGTGACGATTCACGATATGCTTGGCCAACCCGTGCGCCACCTGGGCCGGGCTCGTGCGGGGACCAGCCGTCGCATATGGGATGGTCACGACGACGGCGGCACCGCCGTGGCTTCCGGCGTCTACCTGGCAGTCCTGCAGGACCCGTCGTCGCGCCGGGTGCAACGCCTGATGTTGCTGCGATGACGACGGCCAGAGCCCGGGGCTGGTTGGTGAATCTGCTGCTGGCAACGGTGGCTACGGGCGTCACCCTTGTCGCCGCCGAGTTGTTGTTGCGCATGACATCCACCGTCGAGCGGGTCACGATCGCCTACGACCCCTTGCTCGGTTTTGCCGGACGGCCCCATGCCGCAGCGATCTGGACCCGCGAGATGGCCGGCACGCCGCGCATGGTGCAGCTCAATGCCGGGGGCTTCCATGACCACGAGCGGTCTTTTGAAGCTGCAGCCGACACACGACGCCTGGTTTTTGTCGGTGATTCCTTCCTCGAGGCCTATCAGGTCGACATCGATTCCAGTTTCGCCCAACGCCTCGGGGGGCAACTGACCCGACGCTGCCGAAACCAGGCTGAGACATTCACTGTCGAGGCTGTCAATCAGGGGGTGCATGGCTACGGCCTCGGCGTCTATGCCCTGCATGTGCGGGAACGTCTGCCCGCATGGAATGCTGACGGCGTGGTCCTGTGCCTGTTTCTCGGCAACGACCTGCATGACAACTTCACGCTTGTTGCTTCACCGGCGGTGCCGAGGTTCCACGTCGACAACGGCCAGGTTGTCTATGTGCCCGTGGCGGCAGCCGATGGCCGCATCTGGCTGCGCGATCACATCCTGACGCGCTCGATGCTGGTTCGTTTTCTGTGGATGCGAGTGCTGAAGAAGAGCGGCTCCGCCATGCACATGGCACGAGCGGCGGGCATGGTGAGCACACCGGATCTGGAACAGGCGGCTGCTGGCCGCACGCCGGAGATGCTTGCGGTTGCCGACCATCTGCTGCATCGCATCGTTGACGACCTGCGTGCACGGCACGTGCCACTTCATGTGCTGCTCATCCCCGACCCCTTCCACGTCAACGACCTCGTGCACGCCGGTCAGGCGAAGCGTGATGGTACACCACCGCCGTCGCCGCAGGCCGAACGCCAGGCCAGCGAATCCGGCATGCTGCAGATCCTGCAGCAACTGGGTGTGGGTTACACCTACCCACGTGACGCCTTCGTGCAGGCACGCCTGGATGGGGACGGCTACTACCGCAACGGCTTCGGGCACCTGACCGATGCCGCGCACAGCGCCGTGGCAGAGCTGCTGGAAGAGCCGCTTTGGGACATGGTTTCAGGTCCTGGACGACTCCACTGAATCGACCCACTTGCAGGTGCGACTGGACAAATGCCTGCCTGATTGTGGAAAATGAAACGTGCAGTGTTGCTTCCCTCGCCCCAGGAGCTCTCCCAGATGACCGAAGTTCGCCACCTTTCCACCGTTGAACTCGATACGCACCTGCCGCAGATCCGCCAGTCTCCCGCCGACGGCGGCACGCTGGAGCTCATCACCCGTCGCCCCGACGTCGGCGAGCGAGTGCTGCTGCAGGTGGCAGAGCTGGATGCAGAGCAGGGGCTGCAGGGCGATAACTGGATCACCCGGGGGCAGAGCAAGACGCCCCCCCAGGCGCCGAACCCCGACGCCCAATTGACGTTGATGAATGCCCGTTCGGCGCAAGCCGTGTCCGGATCCCGCCAACGCTGGCCTTTGGCCGGGGATCAGTTGTACGTCGAGCTGGATATGAGTGTCGAGAACCTGCCAACGGGCGCCCGCCTGAGCATTGGTTCAGCCATCGTCGAGATCACAGCTGAGCCGCATCCGGGGTGCAAGAAGTTCGTCGAGCGCTTTGGCATGGATGCCATGTTGTGGGTCAACTCGGAGGAAGGCAAACAATTGCGGCTGCGCGGCGTCAACACCCGGATCGTGCAGTCCGGTACGATCCACGTGGGGGACACGATCACGAAGGTGTGAGTCAGAGATGGCCAGATGGATGTCATGCGTCGGGCCCTGCCGCCAGTGATCGCGGGCTACGTGCAGCGCCGGCAACCTGCGAGACTGGCTTCCTCGAGGGCGCGGATGCCGTATACCTTCCCTTGTGCCATGCAACTTCCGTCCCTGTTTCTTCTCCGCAAAGGTGAGACATCCCCATGAGCAGTCGCAACAACAACATCCCTGAGGCGATCAACAACTACATCCTGGATCATTCGTTGCGGGACCGGCCCGAACTCAAAGCCCTGCGCGATGAAACGGCTGGTATGCCGATGGCGGGCATGCAGATCTCGCCGGATCAGGGCCAGTTCATGGCCCTGCTGGTGAAGGCGACCGGTGCCCGCAAGGCGATCGAAGTCGGCACCTTCACCGGCTACAGTGCTCTCGTCGTCGCCGGTGCTCTGCCAGCGGACGGCAAACTTGTGGCCTGTGACGTGAGCGAAGAGTTCACCTCTGTAGGTCGACCGCACTGGCAGAGGGCGGGCCTGGCACACAAGATCGATCTGCGTCTCGGTCCGGCGGTGGCGACTCTCGACGGCATGATTGCTGCCGGTGAAGCGGGCCAGTACGACATGGCCTTCATCGACGCTGACAAGGAAAACTATCCGAACTACTACGAGCGTTGTCTGACGCTGCTGCGCGTGGGCGGCTTGATCCTGGTGGACAACGTGCTCTGGGGTGGACGTGTGGCGGACCCGGCACAGCAGGAGGAATCGACGCGGATCATCCGGGCCCTGACACAACAGATGCACGCCGACGAGCGCATCGAATTTTCCTTGTTGCCTGTAGGGGATGGTCTGTCGCTGGCCGTGAAGCGCTAGTGGCGTACCGCAACAAACGCCTGCCCGACGAGCCGACGGCAGCCGATCTGCACGCGGCTGCCAGCGACTACGCCGCCATTGCCCACACGATGATGGCGGCCATCATCGAGCGCTGCGAAAGCAATCCCGAGTACCCCTTCATCGACACCAAGCTGGACCTGATCACGGGGCAGAACTTTCCCGTCGACGACCCCATCCGTGGTCGCCGGGCGATTTATGGCTGGATTCAGGGGCGAGGCCTGGAGGCGATCGCCGGACACGGGCGCTGGTGGGAACGTCGGGGCGAAGCGGCAGAACTCGTAGCGCGCATGCGTGACGTCGCTGCTGCCGTGCTGGCGCAACTGCGGCGTATGCGTCAGGCCAACGCCGGCCGTCTGTCGTTCTTCATGACGCCGGAGGGAAACCCCTTTCGCCTCGACGACGCGGGTTGTGTGCAGAGATTTGCCCTCACCGATCAGCATCCGTACGGTTTCAGCGATCTGTTCTGTGCCAAGGGTATGTATGCCGCGGCCCATTGGCTGGGAGACGAGGCGGCCCGGGCCGAGGCCATTGCCTACATGTATGCCGTCGATGCAGCGATCATCGCGCGCACGTTCCGCTCCGACCAGATATCGCTGGATCCGAAGAATCGCGCCGAGCCACGGGAGGGGTATCACACCCACGGGGCGGCCATGATTCAACTGGGTGCCTGGGCGATGCTCGCCTCAGCCGCAGCGGCGGGGGCTGTCGACGGCGGCCTGCGACTCATCGACTACGAATTGACGCACCACGCCAATATCGATGGCCGCTGGGCGCATCTGCTGGAGGGTGACTTCTGGGAGGCCGTCGATGACGAGGGGCGGCCCTTTGTCGAGCCGGACGGCGTGATCCTGTCAGATCCGGGGCACGCGCTGGAATTCGTCGGTCTGGCCATGAAGTTCATCGGCGCCGCGACGCCGATGGCAACGCCGGCGCAGAGCCAGCGCCTGACTGCAGCCAGGACCCACATGAGCCGCCTGCTGCAGCGCAACTTCGACAATGGCCATCTGCCGGGACCGCAGGGCATCTGCAAGGCCTTTGACCTCGTCAAGAGACAGCATCTCAACACGGACATGCCCTGGTGGAACCTGCCGGAGACGATTCGTGCTGCCGCCTTCTGTCTGACCGATGCCGTCGATCCGGCAGCACGCGGGGGCTGTCTGCGTGTCCTGCGTGATTGTCACAACGCCTTCCGCGAATTCGTCCGTCCCGAACTGCACCTGATGGCCTATCAGACGCGGGACGTATGTGGCCTGCCCGTTGTCGCCATCCCGGCGACGGCCGATGCCGATCCCGGCTATCACACCTGCCTGAGTCTGCTGGACGCGAGCGATGTGATCGATCAGCTGCAGGATTGCTCC
>CALFPI010000432.1 GCA_937919035.1 uncultured Gemmatimonadaceae bacterium | reverse complement strand
CTGATACGTGGGCGCGACTACCGAATCGAGCAGCACGTAATTGATCAGGTTGACGATGAGGATGACCGTCACCGGAGGCAGTGCCAGGCTGCCTGCGAAGATGGCGGCAAGCAGCAGAGCGAGCGCGGCGTGTACGACACACACCCACAGATAGACGTTGCCGACACCAAGCCAGCGCAGTACGTGACGCAGCAACAATGTGGTGGTCAGCAGGGTCGCGACGCCGGCGAGCCCGAAGAACAGCCCGAAGAACGAGGTGATCTCCCCCTCGTTGGGATAGTTGGTCCGCGCGACAACGTTGAAGCCGTAATGAATGACCGTGTACGCCGCAAACAGCACGAGCGACAGAATGAACAACAGGCGCAGGTAGGATGACCCGGCGAAAAACCGCAGGTTTTCACCGAGTGAGGCGCTGCCGTCCTCCTCGCCACCAGTGGCGGGCGTAACGAAGTATCGGCGCATCAGGGGCCGCAACAGGCCAATGATGAGGATCGTGTTCACCGCCGCCACTCCGTACACCTGCCAGGAATCAAGCAGGCCCCCGAGCAGGCGCACCAGAAAGCCGCCACCGATGTCTCCCAGGGTTGTGCTTGCTGCCAGCAACGGGAACAACACCTTGGCTCGTGATGTATAGCAGATGCCCCCGGCGACAATCCAGACCTGGAAACCGGCGATGTTGCGCACAAGTTCGGAGGAGACGAATAGAAAGGAGTAGAATCCGGCGAAGGGGAGGGCTCCGGCAGAAGCCTCGACCCAGGAAAGCAGCAGGGTGTTGCCGGCGAGCAGGACCGCCAGCGTTGCGAAGAGGCTGAAGAGGAGGCGCTGTCGCGGGATTCTTGTCGTCAACCAGGACAGCAGTACCATCGTCGCCGAAAACAGGATCGCAATCCAACCGTACATCTCGGGGAGATGTTCGGGGCCGACTCGAATGTTGAAGACCCCGGACGACACGGATTTGACGATGCCGTCATCGACGGCAACAAGCAGGAAGATGCACGCCGCGAGACCGACGCGTGACACCTCGTTGCGCCGCAGATTCAACATTTGGAGAAAGCGGGTCATCAGCACCCGAGCCGCAAGTCCTCCGCGTCGAGCCATTCATTGTACGGGCGTGGCATCTCGACGGGTACTCCGAGGCCAGCCTCTGCACGCCAGACCGTCAGCGGATGACGACGGTCCACCTGCGGCAGATCGATCTGTCGACGTCGCGCCCCAGCCTCGAAGATCGCCATGAGGATCTCCATGACGTGACGCCCCTCTGCACCGCTGCACAGGTGTTCGCGCCCCTCGTCCAGGGCGTGGACGTACTCGTCAGCAAAACTGTAGTCTGCTTCAGATGCTGCGCCTGCCGGATCGAAGTGCTCTGGCATGATGCTGTCGAGGCGGCGCCACACCGCTTCTTCATCAGCCGGTACGTCGTGCGGCACGCCCATGTGCCACGCGCCGGTTCCGCGCCAGAACAGTCGACCTTCGGTGCCCAGAACTTCGAGGCAATAGGCGGTGGAGTCGACTCTTGGCATACGATGCTGCAACAGGGCGCCGGTGACGTTGCCGTGGAAGGTGAGGTTTGCCGTGATATGTTCGCCGACGATCCAGCCCATGCCGCTCGCCGCCGGGATGACATCCTCGGGGGTGACCGGATGGCCGGCGGTGAGTGCCGTGGCTGTGACGGAACGTACGTGGCCGGCGAGGCCGATCATGTTGTTGACCATGTGAGTACCGATGTTCATCAACCCATAACCACCGTAGTAACCCTTGCCGCTGCCCAGCAGGAACCGAGGTTCCCCGATGCTGCCGGCGTCGACTGCGGCTTTCATGGCCCGCATGGCCCCCCCCGTGCGGCCCTGGTGATGCACGGCAACCCGCACACCCTGAGTTGCGGCAGCGGCAAGGACCTGGTCCGCTTCATCGAGGCCCTGACACAAGGGCTTCTCAATGTCGATGTGCACACCATGTGCCAGCACTGCCATTGCCAACTGGTAGTGAAACTCGGTTCCGGTAGGAATCGCGACGATGTCGGGCGCCTCCTGTTCGATCATCTTCCCGTAGTCATCATAACGCGCCGAAACACCGAGCTCATCCCCCAACTGCTCGAGGCGCTCCGGCAGCAGATCACAGAGCCCCACGACCTGACACCGGGGATGCTGATGGTAGGCTCGGGCCGCGGCAGTGCCACGCCCCCGGCACCCCAGGATGGCAACACGGTAGATCTTCTTACTCATCGCCGCTCTCGCGCGTATGGATGTTGATCATTTTGGGACCGTCCGTGATGTAGTCATCCGACTCGATCTGCTCCATCGTGCGCAGGCGTTCGGTCACTTCTGAGATGCGTTTCACCTGCGCCTCGATGGTCAGCAATTTTGCGACGGTCTTCTCGTCCAGATCACGGTTCAGCAGGCGGGCCGCCTGGGCACTGGTTGTAATGATTGCCAGTGGGTTGTTGATCTCATGGTTGACCGTGATCACCATCTGCCCCACTGTCGCCAGCCGCTCCATGCTGATCAGTTCATTCTCGAGGCGGGCTTTGTCGGTGACGTCCTCAATGACGAGGATCGAACCCAGGGATTTGCCCCGTCGATCATGCAGCGGATGAGCGGCCACATCGACGACGAGTTGGCCACCAGCGATCAGATCGAAGCGCTCCCGGGCGCCATCGGCTCGCTGGCCCTCATCCCGTGCTGCACCACCGAGCTCGTACCAGCGTTGGCCCACATCTCCCGGGAGAAGATCTGTCATCTGCGCGCCGATGACATCAACCAGTTCCGTCTTTGCGCCTATGCGGCCCAACTGGCGCAGCCCTGCATCATTAACAAAGGTTATGCGCAGGCGTTCATCGAGAACGGCAACGCCGAGTGGGATATCTGCCAGAATCTGTTCGAGATAGTTGCGGGCCTGCTGTTGGATCTGCTCCATACGGCGCGCGTCGGTGACATCAGCAAAGGTGATCAGATACGTACGGCCGTCATCATCATCGGCGATGGCTGTTACCTCGATCAGGCGCTCCTCGCGCTGCCACTCGAAGGCTTCGGTATCTCCAGGTTGCACCAACCGGGCTGTGGCCAGAGCGAGCTCGTCCCCCAGGTCGGTCGCCACGGTCAGCGCCTGGCCGAGATCCGCTTCGACACATTCGCCGTCGGCGCCGACACCGAACAGGGCCAGGCACCGGCGGCTGCAATCGAGCACCTGCAGGGCATCGTCGATCACCGCCGCGGCGATGGGAAGGGAGCGCAATCCGTTCACGCGCGGCTCAACTGACCCAGGTCGGCGTGCAGGCGATTCATGATCCGCTCCACCCGATCGAGGTCGAAGCCCAGTGTGTCGAGAGTACCGGCTGCCAGTTGTGGGATGCGCCGATCGCCGCCGCTGCCGAAGCCCTCTGCCCGCACCAGAACATCCGCCAGGTGTACCGCCGCCGTGCGCTGCGCGTGGTCGCGATTGGGTCGGAAGTCGTGATGATCAACGATGGGCAGCGTGAGTTTGGCAGGCAAGGCCCATTTGCTCAGGAGCCAGCCACCGATCTCGCCGTGATGACACCCCAGCACGTCCAGCTCGGATTGCACGAGCAGCATATCTCCCCGCTCGGCACGCTGGCGAATGCGGGCAAAGTCGTCGACAAGTGTCTGACTGAGGATGACCTTGCCGAGATCGTGCAGCAAGCCGATGACACTCACCTCTTCGGGTGCCTCAAGATCTGCCGCTTCCGCGATAAACGTGCAGGCCCGGGCGCACGCCAGCGAGTGATCCCAGAGCCCCGGCAGAGCATCGTCCATCATCTCCAGAACACCTGAGCTGAGAACGAGACTCTTGACCGTGTCAAAACCAAGCATGGCAACGGCGTGCGGGATCGTTGAAATTGCCTGGGAGAATCCGTAGAAGCCCGAATTGACGAGCTTCAGGACTTTTGCCGAGACCACCTGATCCTTGGCAATCTCCGCCCCGAGCTGCCGCGCTGTGGTGCGCTCGTCATCGACCATCTCCACGATCCTGGCAATGACCTGCGGCAGCGTCGGCAACGTACCCGAATGCTCGATACGGGCGCGCACCAGGGCCTTGCGCTCCTGCGGATCGATTCCGGCCTTGGGCATGTCCACTACCCCCGGCGCACGGCAGACAGATGGCGGTGGGCCACACTCTTGATGTGCATCATCGTCGCGTCATCTTCCCACGCGGCGAAACGATGCTCGAGGGCCGCGAGCAGATCCGCATCGGTATCGACCGTCGTGCCCTCTG
>CALFPI010000431.1 GCA_937919035.1 uncultured Gemmatimonadaceae bacterium | reverse complement strand
GGTGTTGACGGTCAGCAGCAACGATAGTGATGAGAGCGAGACCGACGTTGCGCTCACGGGAACCGGCGTGACACAGCTTTCGGGGCCCGGAACGCGCGTGGCGAGCCTCGTCAAGGCGACCCTGCGCGTGGGTAACGTCATCGACACCGGCAATGCCGCCGCCGTTGACGCCTTCATTGCCGACCTGCGTGCGATCCTGGCGCAGTTGCTGGGCATCAGTGCGGATCGTGTTCGCATCCTCAGCGTCACCGAAGGCTCGACGATCGTGCAGTTCCAGATCGCCACCCAAGGCACGCAGACGGCAGAGCCCACAGCGGCAGAGGCGATGGCCTCGCTGACTACGGCCCTGGCCGAGACGTCGACGGACGAATTCAGTGATCTGGGTGGCACGGAGTCATTCGCCGACGAAACGGCGGCGGTGGTGCTGCTGCCCGTGGACGCCAGCGGCGAGCCGATTCTGGGTTGGTTCACTTTCGGTTCCGCTGGAACGCTGGTCGGTTTCGATGACTTCTTCCTGTTCGCCGACCACTTTGGCATCGATGACACGGATCCGGCTTTCGATGCGATCTATGACATCGCCCCGGCGGACGCACCGAATGGCATCGTCGACTTCGATGACTTCTTCCGCTTCGCCGATGACTTCGGCAAGCAGGTCGCCAACGGCCAGGAAATCATCGACATACGCGAATAATTCACGGCTTGACGTAGAAATCGGGGCCCTGCCACTGACGGCGGGGCCCCGATGTCGTTGCTGCCTGTGGCCGCGTTTCCCGCTTGCGTCAGCGCTTGGGCGGTCGCCTGCTTTTTGTGGTACTCTCCTGACGCCGCAGCGTCGCGCCATCCTGCACGGCCTCCCAGATCTTGCCAAAGGCCTTCGAGCCGTCATCCTCTACCGGCACGCACTGGGATCCGGCCTCACTGATGGGCATGGCCAACTTCGGATAGATGTTGTGCAGGTTCTGTTTGTTGCAGCCGAAGTAGGTGACTTCACCATTGGCGCGCGAGTAGCGATACACGTGGCGCGGCGTGTCCAGCCAGTCGTAGTCGACGGTGTGCCGTTTCACCACTGCGGCATTCAGTTCAACACCCAGACCGGGCTTCTCCGGTACCGCGTGGTAGCCGCCGCGCATCTCGATCTTCGGGGTGATGAGCTGTTCCTTCCAGATGTTCATGCAGGTGATGGCGGGCCACTTGGCCTCCGGGCAAACGGCACCCAGATGGGCAGCCCATGTGGTGGTAATGCCCGTGCCCACCAGTTGCAGCCAGAAGGGCTTGTTGGCGGCGTTGGTGATGGCTGACTGCGAGCGGATCGCCGAAGCGCCGGCACAGACAACAAAACCATCGGCGACGTCCTCCTTCATGGTTGTCGCAATTGGAGGCTGGCCGAAGTGCATGGCAATGGGGCGATTGATGCGTTCCCGGATGTGGCGGTTGCCGGCAACATCGCCCTGCGGGATGGGGGACTCAATCATGGCTACCTGCTCGTAACGCTCCAGGGATTTGAGATGCTCCACGGCGTTGGCGGCGTTGTCGAGTGTGCCGTTGTAGTCGAAGTCGAGTTTGAACTGTGGCGGCACGACCTTGATGATCGCCTGAATCCCGGCATGCATGTCATACCACGTGCGTGCCTTCAACTTGGCCGACATATAGCCGGCCCTGGAGGCATCCGCACACTGCCGGGCCCAATCTCTGGCGGGCATATCCATACCCCACCAGGACAACGGCACGTAGTCGCGGACCTTGGTACCCAACAACTGATACACGGGCACGTTCTCATGTTTGCCGACGGCGTCGAACAGCGCCATCTGCACGCCGGCGCCGAGGCTGTCGTCCCATAACAGACCTGCCGCCTGCTGACCGACGACACGTTCCTTGATGTTGTCCGGCACTTTCGCCCACGTGTAGTTCGGAATCGTTTCACCGAAGCCGACGATGCCATTGTCCATCGTCAACTTGCAGATCTGCGTAATTCGCCAGTGTGGCAGCCAGTACTTCATGTGCAGTTCGGTATGCGCCGTGAACGGCACGTCGAGATGGATGAGCTCGATGGATTTGATCTTCATTGAAAGCCTCGCAGAGAGTGAGGGAGGAAGGGGCGGCTTTACCAGGTCTGCAACTGCTGCTGCCAGGCCGGAATTCGGTACGTCAACAGGTTGTCGACCT
>CALFPI010000430.1 GCA_937919035.1 uncultured Gemmatimonadaceae bacterium | reverse complement strand
AAGCCCCGGGCCTGGGTCCGGGATCGGCAAAGTCGGCGGCGGTGACAACGGCTTTGACCCTGGGATCGGCCTCGGCCCGGGAGGTGTCGATCTTGACGATACGGGCGTGTGCGTGTGGACTGCGCAGAATCTTGCCATAGAGCATGCCTGGCAACACCATGTCCGCACCGTAGCGCGCCTTGCCGGTGACCTTGTCGGCGCCATCGTGGCGCACGGGGCGCTTGCCGACAACGCGATACTCCTGTGTCGACAGCACGCTGTTGGCCTCATATTGCGGCATTCGTTTTGCCTCTCTCCGGGTAGAATGTCTCTATGTCGAAGATCTTCAGTGTCACTTCCGAGTCCCGCGCCCAACGTTCGTTGTCACGTGTATAGTAGGCGATGACGACTTCGTCTCCCTGGCACCAGGCGGAGGGCTAGGCGACGTGGAAATTCTCGCGGGCATCGATGTCGCCGACGATGTCCCAGGAATCACCCTCGTCATGCGAGATCGCCGCCGTCAGGGGCGTTCTGGGGGTCCCGTGACCTCTGCACCCGTCGTTCATAGGGAAAATCAGCTGGTGATCGTGGCGCGAGTTCTCTTTCGTCCACGGACAGGGCATGGACTCGAACGTTGCTTCCAGCAGTCGTGTCATGTGCGCCCCTGGGGCTTCGATGGAAGCGCGAACAGGCTCCGCAGGGCCACTCTGCGGTTGCCGGTCTGCTCTACCCCGGCCACCGTGTCGTCCTCGTCGCCCTCGTCCTCGTCCTCGTCGTCAAAGGCCAGGTCATCGCGCCCATCGACGCGGCTCTGCAACTGCGCCAGGGCCCCCTCCGCCCAGCCGATGCTCCAGCAGCTCTCGGCAGGCAGCCTCTCGATGGGCGGTCCCGCTTCGTTCAACGCGCAGATATCGCGCAGTTCAACCGTACGGCCCGTGGCATCCTGATCGGTCCAGCGCAATGGCAATCCCTGGCTGCGACAGACGTACGGTCGGTGTTGATAGATGCGGCACGCCCCCTCTTCATCAAGAAAGGCGCACATACCGGGCTCATGTGGAATCCCATGCTGCAGCAACTGCGCGTGGTGGGCACGGATGCTCTCGGCCTCGATGGCGACAACGGTGATGTCATCGATGCAGCACGAGGCGCAACCGCGCCTGCAGGTCAGACGCTCACCATGCAGAGCGTGCAGTCGCGCCGCCTCTTTGTCGACACGGCCATACAACTGCTGTAGTTCGTCGGGGGACATGTGCCGAAGTCTACGAAATCTCGGCCCCCGTTGCGGCAGGGAAGGTTTCCAGCGCCCGGATCAGCGAGGCCCGATCGTCGTCAGCCATCGGCCCCACACCCCGGCGACAGGGCCCTCCCGCCAGCCCGAGGATGGACAGGGCCTCTTTCAGCATCACCGTGCCATACTGCGCACGCAGATCGTTGAATACCTCGAGGCTGGCATGCAACTCCATGACCCGCTGATAGTCCCAGGACTGCGCCGCCTCCCACATGTCGACAAAGAGACGCGGCAGGAAATTCGACAGGCCGCAGGCCAGGCCCGCCGCGCCGAGGAGGAAATAGCAGGGCGCGAAGGCATCGCCGGCACCGATGATCGACATGCTGTCACCGTGGGTTCGCACGATCTGGCGGAAGTCATCAAAGTGTTCGTACTCCTCTTTGAGAGCCACCACATTCGGCAGCTGCGCCAGCTGTCCGAGAACGTCGAGATCAACAAAGGCGTCGGCACGGAACGGCATGAGGCCGATATCGACGGCAGCTGAGAGACGGCTGTAGTAGTCGATGACAGCGGCACTGTCGGAGACGACGTCGTCATCCGGGAACAGCAGCACGCCGTCAGCGCCAGCCGCCTCGACCTGGCGCGCCCGCAGAATGGAATCCGCCACGCCACCGAAGGCACCACCGTAGACCACCATGCGTCCGCATGCTGCCTCGACGGCCGCTGCCACAACGCGCTGGCTCTCGTCGTCCCGCAGATCCCACAGCTCACCCACACCCCCACAGACGACAACAACGGGCACACCCGCTGCTACGAGGAACTCCATGTTCTGCCGCACCCCGGCTTCATCGACCTCACCATCCGCCGTCATGGGTGTCACGGCAAAGACAACGATGCCCCTGGTCCGTTGCATCAGTCCGATCTTGTCCAATCCTGTTCCCCCTTGTGGTTGGTCCCCAACTCATGGCTGAACTATCTTCGCTCGGCCTGCAGAAATCAAATCCCGTTCGTGGACGGCCATCAACCAGGAGATCTCCTGTACCATGCTGAAGCTTGGCTGTATGTCCCTGAGCTACAAAGATGAATTTGCCGCCGGCACCCTCGACCTCGACGGTTTTATCGATCGCGCCAACGAGTTTCGTCTCGACGGTATCGATCTGCACACACGTGCCTTTGCCTCGGAGGATCCCGCCTACCTGCGAGGGATCCGTATGCACGCGCTGAAGAAGGGCATTGCCCTGTCCTATATCGGCGTCAGCTCGAACTTCGGTGTTGCTGCCGGTGAGAAGCTCGATGAACAGGTGACGACGGCCAAGCACTGGATCGACGTCGCCTACTTCATGGGGATTCCCATGGTGCGGGTCTTTGCCGCCTGGATTCCGGAGGGCGACACGGAAGAAGCGGTGCTGGCCCGCATGATGCCATGCCTGAAAGAGGTCGCTTCTTACGGGCAGGAGAAGGGTGTCGTGCTTGGCCTGCATAATCACAACCACGGCTGCGTGACCCGTACCGGCAAGGATGTGCGCCGCATCATCGAGGGCGTCAACAACCCCTACTTCTCGCACATCCTCGACACCGGTCAATACGTCGGCTCACCGGGTGCCTCCGGTGCGAACGGCGTCGAAGACCCCTCTCTCGATTTCTACGGCTCCATCGAGCAGACGGCGCCCCTTGCGGTGCACGTACGCTGCAAGATCTACCGGATTCAGAGTGGCACCGAGGAGTGGCTCAACTACCCGCGGATCATGGAGACGCTGAAAAAGGTCAACTACAACGGTTGGTGCTCCATCGTCTATGAGGGACAGGATGTCGAGGCCGAGGCGACGGCGGTACCCAAGGCCATCAAGTATCTGCGCACACTCACCAACTGGTAACACCTGGGCAAAACAGCACGGGCCTGCAACCCTCAATTGGGCGCAGGCCCGTGCTCGTCGCCTCCTGGGGTCCGCTACAGCCCCCCTGAGACTGACGTACTTTGTGTCAGATTTGCGTGACGGCCATCCCGAGGATTGTACCGATCACCAGCCCGGTGGTTATGATCAGCCAGACATTGCGCTGCGTATGCCCTGCCATGGGGATCCCCTCTTGTGAGATGTTGCTCCTACCCTATAGATCGACAAGGGAACGGACCCTGGCCGTGACGGGCCTCACGCTTCATGCGCCTCTGACGCTCTTCAGGGCAGATATTGCTGCATGGCACCCTTGCGATGATCGAGGCGGGGTTCGTGGCTCCAGGTCTGGCCGTAGCCCTGCATGACGCCGGCAATAAGTCGGCGACGATAGAGGCTTTCCAGATTGCGCTGATGCATCTGCTCGGGGTCACCGAACTGACGCAGGATCATGCCCCGCAACTGCTTCTCCGTCTCCTGGTGTTCGACCCGTCCCGCCAGATTGCTCCACTCCTTCGGATCGGCCTGCAGATCAAACAGCTGTGGGTCGTACCCGTGGATGTAGTTGTATTTGTAGCGCCCCTGACGGGCCATGATACACGGCATACCCACCGCTTCGTGCGCCTGGGAATAGACCACTCTGTCGACATTCTCGCCGTCGTTGAGCAACTGCATCAGACTGTTGCCGTCGTAGGGCAGTGCGTCACGGACTCCGGCCAGATCGTTGAACGTCGGCAGCAGGTCCAGCAGAGAGACGGGTGTGTTCATCGTTGTCCCCCGTTTCCAGCCATCCGGGAACCGCACGATCAGCGGCACCCGCGCCGACCATTCATAGAAACAGCGTTTCTGCACCATCTCCCGCTCGCACAACATGTCACCATGGTCGGAGGCGAAGACGACGACGGTATTGTCCGCCAGGCCCGTCTCCTCCAGGGTCGCCAGCAGCCCGCCAACCTTGTCGTCCATGTAGCTCGTCAGTCCGTGGTAGGCGCGGCGCAGACGCCGCATGCTGTCGACGTCGCGCAGAGGGAACCGCTCGACGCCGTGGTAGGCATTCAGGTTGAGGTCCATCTGTGAGCGCTGGGCCTCGAAACCGGTCGGAAACTCGGCGACATCGACATCTGCCTCTGCATACATGTCCCAGTAGCGCTGCGGTGGCCAGAAGGGCTCGTGTGGGTGATGGTAGGAGGCGACGAGCAGGAAGGGTCGATCCCGATCCCCCGACTCCCCCTGGGCCCGCAGATATTCGACGGCGCGAAAGTGCGTCTCTTCGTCGTAGCTGAGCGGCGTATGCCAGCGGCCGACGTGTACGGCATCCCCCGTGTAGCCGGCGGCGTTGTACTGTCGCCGGTGACCCATGACCGCATCGATGCTGGCGCCGCGCGTCTCCTTGATGCCGATCCACTCCTGCTTGACCCAGCCAAAGTCGGAGGAATAGATATCGGTCGTCAGCCGCTGGCGAAAGCCGTGCAGCTGATCGGGGCCGACGAAGTGCATCTTGCCGGAGAGCACCGTGTCGTAGCCCGCCGCCGCCAGGTACGTGGCAAAGGTCGGATGGTCGCAGGTCAGAGGTGCGCCGTTGTCCCAGGCACCGATCACCGACGCATGCCGGCCGGACATGATGCAGGCGCGTCCGGGTGCACACAGGGGAAACGGCGTGTACGCCGAATCGAAACGAACACCCTCCTCAGCCAGTCGCGCCAGGTGTGGCGTCTGTACGAGAGGGTGGCCGTATGCGGAGGTCAGCTCCGCTACCATCTGATCGGAAACGATGAACAGAATGTTAGGACGCGTCATGGGATGGATCCCTCTTCAGATTGTCGTCAGTACACTTAGCCTGTGGCGTCCTGCCGTTGGAAGAGTATGTTGGCCGCGCCATCCTGCAGGGGCGCCGAGAGTTGCGCAGCCCTGCCGGAGACATCGGTGACAAAGGACACCAGCATCGGCGTCGTCCAGCGTCGACCGTGAAACTCAAAGGTATCATGGTGGAAGTGGCGCAGATAGCCGTCCAGATCGTTGAGCGAAGCGACCAGCCGGCGCTTCTCGAGGCGCACGTGGATCTGCCCGTAGCCGGGATGCTGGTAGGTCCCGGCGTAGTCGCAGAGCTTGTGTGACGGTTTCGTACCACGCACGCGCCCGGCCAGCTCCTGTCGCCGAAGTTTTTTCGCTTCTGCCGCTTGATTGCGGGCCACCAGCCGGGCCCGCCGGTTCCAGTTTCCTGGGGTCAGGGCAAGCAAACTGTCGAGCAATTCCCATGTAAGTGCGTGGGGCAGGTCGGTGTCAGCGTTGCTCAGCACCACTGTCGCCGCCCCCTCGTCGGGCAACAGCGCCACCCGGCAGCGGAACCCATCGATGCCACCGGCGTGCGTGACGACGCGATGGCCGCGATAGGCCATTACCGTCCAGCCGAGTCCGTAGCTGCACAACTGAAATTCCGGCTCCTCCCCGCCGTCACCGATGGACATGTGCGGACGGTAGGCATCGCGCAGGATGTCAGCCGAGAGGATGCGCCGGCCGTCGAAGGTGCCACCCGCAAGGTGCAGG
>CALFPI010000429.1 GCA_937919035.1 uncultured Gemmatimonadaceae bacterium | reverse complement strand
GCTCTCTGGCGGCTGACACGGGTATCCAGGAATGCAGGCATCGTGTTGGTGGCACTGCTGTGCTGTGCCAGCCTGTTCTCGCTGCACAGAGTTCTGGCGATCCAGTACGCCTACTCGGGCGCGTTCC
Organism: uncultured Gemmatimonadaceae bacterium; assembly: GCA_937919035.1. Classification (GTDB taxonomy): domain Bacteria; phylum Latescibacterota; class UBA2968; order UBA8231; family UBA8231; genus UBA8231. The sequence continues at coordinate 4,427 of CALFPI010000429.1, read as the reverse complement.
ATTTCAACACGCGGCACGACCCGGGACAAGCGTTGCTGCAGTACCAGCGCTCGGTGGACATTCATGTGTATCCGGAGAACGCTGCTGCTATTCTCGGGAATCGGGCCAAAGCTCTCCTGCTGACCGGTCGAGCACCGGAAGCAAGTAAAGCGTTCCTCGATCTTCTGTCCCGCTACCCCAACCGGCGCGATTTCTATGCCCCCGCGCTGCGTGCCAGCGTGGCCAGTGGCGACCTGGGGATAGCGGCGGATCCTTCAGGATCTCAGGAAGTGACGGAACAGATGCTGGTGGCCGCGGAACAACAGTTGCGGGTGCTCAGGGACGCGGCCGCCGCTGCTGGCGACACCGCGCGGGTTGCCGGGCTCGACCGACTGCGTCGTTACTATTTCGCCCGCTGATCGGATCAGCGCTTTCAGGTCCCGTGATGATAGTCTGTTGACGCTCCAGCTCAGCCGGCGTTCTGCGCCGCACGGTGGGCCGATGCCAGGCCGATATACTTCTGCGCCCATTGACAATGGCTGTCATAGGTACTGGCGGGCAGCGTTCTGACAAGCCTTCCAGGTACGCCAACAACGAGACTGAAGGGTTGGATCTGCTCGCCCTCCCGCACCAAGGCGCCGGCGCCAATGACGCTCCCGCGGCCGATGTGAGCGCCGGATAGAACGATGGCACCAATGCCGATCAGACAACCTTCCTCTACGGTGCAGGCGTGCAGGTTGGCCCCATGGCCCACGGTAACATCCGCACCAACGACACAGGGCTGATCATTGGTGACGTGCAGGATACAGCCATCCTGAATGCTGCTGCGCGCGCCAATCGAGATTGTGTTGACGTCGCCGCGAACCACCGCGTTGTACCAGATCGAGCACTGCTCCCCCAGGCGTACGTCACCCATGACTTGCGCCCCGGCGGCGATCCACACGGAGTCGGGGATGGTCGGGGGCGCTGTATGGACGAACGTCGGCAGGTCTGTGGGTTCCACTCGGATGGCTCTCCGGTCAGCGTGTATCGCCTGTCGGCGGGATTGTCAGGGAGGTTGTCAGGGGGCCAAATCCACTTCGATGGCGCCGTCGCGGGTGACCTGAGCATGGATTTTCTCGAAGACCTCTGAGCCGTCGTCGTGCCACAGGTCCACGTTGACCCCGCGCAGGTCGCCCTCCTCGCGCCCGGTCAGACGTTCGACGTCCGGTTGCAGCGTGGTGTACCAGCGGCGCACACCGTACAGACACAATATGCCGATACAACGGGGCAGTGGCACGGGCACCGCCGCGGCGCGCTCCGCCAGGTGGGCCAGAGCATCCTCGTCGACTTCGACACCCAGCCCCGGACCGTCGGGCACCTTGCTGGCGCCACCTGTGACGGCGATGCGCACCTCGGTGATGTCGTCATCGTACTGGTCGTCCAGGTGGATCGAGTGGCCCGTCGCCGTCGGCAGGACTGCAGCCAGATGCAGGGCCAGGGCCTTGGTCAGCGTGCCACCCGTGAGCTGGAGCAGCACCTGCGTGTTGGCGCAGGCGCAGGCGGCGCCCCCGGTCAGCGTCCGGCCAATCGACACGCCACTGAATAGAAAGGTATCGGCGACGCCGGCGGTCACTTCCGGCAGGGGCGCGTGGGCAGCGGCGACGTGGAAGATGAGGGGAATGCTGCTCTGCGCGCGCAGCCGGCACCAGGCATCGCGATCTGCCTTCGGGAAGGGGTCTTCGATGAAACCAACGATGGGATGCTCTTCGAGGCGGCGCACGAGGGGCAGTGCCGTCGCCAGGGTGCGGCTGCCGTTGAAGTCGTAGTGCAGGCGGAAGTCCGCGGGGGCGACGTCCTCGGCGGCGCGGGTCTGCTCGAGTACGTCGAAACATGGCGCCGTGTGCATCTTGATGGTGCCGTAGCCTTGCTGCACGGCGCGCTCGACCTCGCGGCCGAAGTCGTCGGCTGAGGCCCGAGGGGTCCAGGCGGCGACGGAGACGGAATCACGCACCTTCGGCCCCATCAGTCGGTAGGCTGGCACATCGAGAGCCTTGCCCATCAGGTCGTACAGGGCGCCGCCGAGACCGGGGTCGAAGTCGTTGCCGATGAACTCGTAGGGATCGCAACCGATCAGGGGCTGCAGGCTGGCCCGCGATGGCCCGGCGAGGCGATGGTCGCCGTAGCCCACCAGGCCGTTGTCGGCTCGCACCCGGTAGACAGTGCGGCGCTCGATGCCGGCACACCACACCTCGCGGCCGCTGTAGCGTGCCGCCAGCTGCGGCTGGATGGGGATCACGTCGATGTCGGTGATTTTCATGGTCGATTCTCCCGCGGCCAATGTAGTGCACTGGCCGACGGCACGCGCATTTGCTTGCGTATACAGAGAAACACCGGCAACCACGACTCAACCCAGATACGGACGGCGCAAGAACATGAGTGACATCCAGATCCGCGACGATCTGCACAAGACCTACGGTGACGTGTATACAGCCGAAGCCATGCGAGCCCTGGCGGCTATGGCGCCTTTCAATCCGCAACAGAAGGCGACCATGGCAGCGCGTACGGCGCGCCGCGCGGACCGGGCACGTCAGCGGCAGCCGCCGAGGTTTTTGGCCGAGGACGACATCATCGCCAGGGTCAACATCCGTGTGCAGGCAGCGCGTGCGGGTGACTTCGTCGGGTCGCCCATTCCGGCTGACCTGCAGCGTCAGTGGATTCAGGGGACCGGTCCCGCCGCCCGACCACAGGCGCCGACAGAACGCAGCATCCGCAACGTCGCCTACGCCCTGCTGTCGGGCGCCGACGGCTGGATGTTCGACGGCGAGGATGCGCTGGGACAGATCACGACGATGTCACTCGACAACCAGCGGAATCTCAAGCTGGCAGTGCACCGGGACCCGATCTTTTTGCAGGCGGCGGAAGTGGTCAGCGGCCAGATGAATCAGTGGTCCACGGATTTCCTGGGTCGGCCGATCGTCGAGGACTGGGAGCGGCAACTCGACTTTACCACGAAGATCTTCCGCGCCCGGGGGCTGCACCTCGACGACCGACATACGCGCGACGGCGACGGCGTGGCCCTGGCGGCTTCGATCGTGGACCTGACGCTCTACGTCGTCAACAATCGCGAGGCGCTGCAGCGGGCCGGGGCATCGATCGTGCTGTACCTGCCAAAGATCCAGACGGCGGCGGAAGCCGCCCTGTGGGCGCAGATGATGGACACCCTCGAGGGCCACCTGGGCCTTGCCCAGGGGACGATCAAGGTCTACGTCCTCATCGAACAACTGGAAGCGACTTTTCAGCTGATGGAAATCCGCGCCGCCCTGGGCCGGCACTTCGTCGGCTTCAATACCGGTCGTTGGGACTACATCAACAGCGTCTCTGATGCGATGGCCTGGGATCCGGCGTTCATCAATCCCAACATCGAAGCCGTGACGATGACCTACGGCTACATGAGGAACTACGAGGACCGCGTTCGTCGGGCGGTCAATACGCCGGACAAGGATGGTAACTTTGCGCTGTGGCAGGGAGGTATGGAACCGAACATCCCCGTGGGCTCTGCTGCCGGCGTGCAGCAGAGCATGGAACGCGCCGTCGCCGGTGCCGAGCGCGAGCAGCGGGAGGGGGCCAGCGGCAAGTGGGTCGCCCACTGGAAGATGGTCCACATCGTGCGCCCCGTCTGGGAGCAGGTCGGGCAGGCCAACCAGCTGGGACGGGAGTTCCCGACCCTGACCTACACACAGAGCGACGCCGAGGGGCTGACGTTGCTGGAGCCGGGTCCACGCACGGTGCGGGGGGCGCGCAACCTGATCAGCGTCGCCACCCAGTACGGCAATGCTTTCGGCCAGGGATTCCAGGCGGCGGCGCTGAAACCGGCCGATTCCTTCGCCGACGCCGACATCCTCTATCTCATGGAAGACATGGCGACGGGAGAGATCCGTCTCAGCATTCTGTGGGAGTGGCTGCACAAGGGTGCCCGAATGACAGAAGCGGACCCCGACGGCGGAGCCCAGGAGCAGGACATCTTCGACGCGGCTCTGTTCGACAAGTTGCTCGCGGAGGAGTACGACAAGCTGGTGCAGGCACAGAACAGGGACGTGCACGACGACTCCAAGGACACGACCCTGCCGATCGCCCGCCAGATCGTTGCGACCTACGTGCAGGCGGATCCCAAGATGCCGTGGTACATCGACCTGCTGAACATCAACCTGAACAACCACGACCTGCCGACGGCCATCGAACGCATCCGCCGCTACGTCGACGCCTTCCGGCGCGACGGCACGAGGATCACCGAGAATCTCGACTTTGCACCCGGCAGCGGGGGCTGATTCCTCAGGCGTTGTTCGCCTCGTGCCTGGCGATCGCCCGTTGCTTCACCTGCGCCCACCGCTCCCGGTACTGCGGCACGAACTGGCCTTCGCCAAAGACGCAGCCATCGTGGATCGTGGCTCGCGGCTGGTATGACAGGT
>CALFPI010000428.1 GCA_937919035.1 uncultured Gemmatimonadaceae bacterium | reverse complement strand
TCTGCGGCATGTCGTTGCCGTGAGCCCGAGTCTGGCGCAACTCGTCATCGCCGGCGCTTTCGTCAGCCTGTTGATCCCGGGACTGGCCGCCATCAGCAGCATGTACCGTGGCCTGCTCATGTCGTGTCGGGCGACACCACACATCTACTGGGGCATGGCGATCTATCTGGTGGTGACCGTGTCCGGCGTGGCGCTGGGTGTGGTGCAGCAAAGCCCGGGGATTCTCACAGCGAGCATTGCCGTCACCGCCGCAACGTTGCTGGAGACGGCGTATCTGGGTGTGCGCAGCCGCGCCATGATGCAACGCAGACAGTTATAACCGCAGATGTGATCGGCAGCGGCGGATCGCACAGGTGGATCGCAACGGCGGATCGCAACGGCGGTCCGCTGATTGGACGCTGGTCCGGGCTGACGTATTCTTGCCCGTCCACGTACGGAAGGAAGTCCTATGACGAGCAAAATTCTGACGGTGGGTCTCATCGGCGGCGGCCGTATGGGACAGGAGTACGCCCGGTTCTACCAGGAGTTGCCGGAGACAGAGCTGGTGGCGATCGCCGAGATCCACCCCGAGCGTCGCAAGGTTGTCGGCGCGCGCTTCGGCGTCGAGGCGCTGTTTGCTGAAGCGAGCGATCTGTTTGCCGCCGTCCTCCCCGATATTGTGTCAATCGTGCTGCCCGGCAAGTACATCCGCGCAGCGGTGCTGGCCGCTGTTGCCGCGGGGGTCCGGGGCATCTCCGTGGACAAGCCCATCGGCGCGGTGCTGGCCGATGTGGATGAGATGCTGACGGCGTGCGCCGCGGCGGGGATCGTTTTTGCCGGCGGCAATATGCAGCGTGCCATGACCGAGGTACAGCAGGCGGCCCAACGTCTGCGTGCCGGTGAGTTTGGCCCCATCATCGGTGCCTGTGTGCATCGCTACGGGGGTGAGATCTCCGGTGGGGGCTGCCAGCACGTGGCCGTCCTGCGGCTGCTCACGGGGGCGGAGATCACCGAGGTCGTTGCCGCCGGTGCGCCGGAAGAGGCGTTGCGCAGCAACTGTGACGAGGGTCTGAACATCAGCGGACAGTTCCGCCTGAGCAACGGTCTGGTCTGTCCGGTTTTTGCTGCCGAGACACCCTACAGCGGCGTTGATGTGTGGACGCAGGATACGCTCGTGCGCTGGGACTGGGGGCCACCGCAGATCTTCCGCGGTGTCGATGCCAGCGGTGCACGGCGTGCGATCGACGCTGCGTACGAGCCGGCCGAGTATCCTGAGTTCAGCTACCTGGGCACGACGATTCAATCCTTCGTCGGTGTCGCCCGTCGTGGTGTCGACTACGAAGGTGAACTGTTCGTCTCGGCGCGGGATCAGTTGCTGTCGCTGGAAGTTGCCGTGGCGGCCAAACACTCCGCCCTGTGGGGGAGTCTGCCTGTGGCGTTGCCCCTGACGGATCGCTCGCTGCGTCTGTACCCACGGGCCTACCGGTGGCTGGGCGGCGACCAATCCGGTGTAGCGCAGACACTGGAGGAGGCAGCCGGAACAAACAACTGAAGGGCCGCCGGCCGCACCCAGCCTGAGACCCGGCAGCCTGAAATCACACCCAGCCGACAGCCAGATTGTCCAATAACCGGAGTGCCAGAACTATGGACCGACCCACGAACAACCCCAAGCACCGGCAACGGACGATCTACTTCAACGACGCCCGTCACTACTACCTGTTCGTCCACGAGCCGCCCATGAGCCGCGAAGTCGCCGGCAGTCCGGTGGACGAAATCGCCGGCACCGGTGTCGACACCTTCGTCTATGGCGTGTCCCGTGATGATGGTCTGTTCTACCCGTCCAAAGTGGGTCGACGCTTCGGTGTCGGGCAGCCGCTGGCGATGTCGGCGTACTGGCGGGTGTGGCACAACATGCAGAGCCTCATGGACAGCGGCCTCGATCCGCTGACGGTGCTCATCGACAGGGCCCACGAACGGCAGATGGAGTTCATTGCTTCCCTGCGCATGGGGGCTTTTCCGGGGGCCGGCGACGGTGTGTCGCCGCGCGAGGGCGGGCGCGGCATGGCCGATGAAGGGGTGCGTGAGCATCAGTTCAAAGTGCTGCAGGAACTGGTCTGCGACTATCCAACGGACGGCATCGAACTCGATTTTTCCGCCGCCCCCATGGGCACCGACTGGTGGGTACCAGCCGACGAACTCGCCGAACATGCGTCCCTGATGACGGATTTTCTGCGCCGTGTGCGTGACATGGCCCACAACCGTGATGGCACGCCGGCCGTGGTGGGCGCCCGCATCTATCCGACGCGGGAGCTGAATCGGGCCGCCGGGCTGCAGGTGGAGAGGTGGTTGCAGGAAGGGCTGATCGACTACGTCGTGCCGCTGGTGTACGGATTCATGATTCTCGACCCCGACATGCCCATCGACTGGCTGGTGGCGGCGGCGGCGGCTACTCCCGTCTCCGTGTATGCCATGATGCAGCCCTACTACGTCGACGAGAGCCGGCCCCTCAACTGGCGACAGTACGCCTCGGCGCCGATGTATCGGGCGGCGGCGGCCAACGCCTGGCAGCGTGGTGTGGATGGATTGTATGCGTGGTTCATGCACTGGCCGCCGGCCGCAACGGAGCGGGCGATCCTGACGGAACTGGCCCACCCGGAGCAGTTGCACCGACAGGACCGGCACTACGTGTTGCGACGGTCGACCGAGGTCACGGGGGACACGGACTATCCCGCCCACCTGCCGCTGCGGTTTGCCCCGGCCACGGACCTGGGCAAGAGCCAGCAGATCCCATTCACCATCGCCGATGATGCGGCGACGGATGCCCATGTGACGCAGGTGACGTTGCGGCTGGCGATCACCGATCTGACGTCGGCGGACCGCTTCGATCTGCAGTTGAATGGCCAGTCGCTGGCGGGCCTGCCCCGGCGGCGCTCCCCCATGCGGGACATTGATCCGTACGCCGGCCAGCGGCTGGAGATCGATCTGCGCTCACAGCCACCGAAGCGGGGGGCGAATGTGCTGCAGATCACGCTGCTGTCACGCCCCGAGGATCTGCTCAGCGACCTGATTCTGGAGGATGTGGAACTCATCGTCGGCTACGACACGTACGCAGCGGCTGATTTCGCTTGAGCCGCCAGCGCGCGTGTTGATCTGACGACGGGGTCCGTGCCCGGCTCTAGCGGTCGCCCGTGTAGATGCCGTCCAGCGTCCAGTAGCAGTCGGCGTCCGGCCGTTTGCGGATCCACTTGCCATTGGTGAAATCCGGGAAGGCCACCGGGGCACTGCCGCAGGCGATGGAGTCTTCGGACAGGGCGGTGATCGCCATCCAGGCGACAGAGTCGTAGACGTCGATCGGTGTCTGGCGGCCGGCCTTGATGGCTTCGATGTAGGACCGCTGCACCAGGTAGTCCACACCCCCGTGGCCGCCGCGAACCCCGTCATTGATGAAGTCCCGCCAGACGGGATGGTCGTGGCTCTGCAGATACTCGGACATCGGCGCCCAGCGTTCGCCGTCGAAATCATCGAAGTGCAGGGCGTTCTTGTCTTCCATCCAGATGCCCCGTGTGCCCTGCACCCGCTGCGCCCTGGAGTAGGGCCGCGGCAGCGAGCAGTCATGCGTGAGCAGCACGGTTTCACCGCGGGCGCACTTGATCATCGTCGTCGTCACATCCCCCTGGGCGAACTCGGTGGCAAACTGGGAGTGCTCCGGTCCCAGCTGGTGGACGGCATAGTCATGCAGGCCACGGGCCTTGCTGCTCATCGACACCAGGGACAGGAAGCGGTTGCCCTTGTTGATGTTGAGCAGCTTCGCCATGGGACCGACACCGTGGGTGGGATACAGGTCGGCATTGCGATAGGTGAAGTTGTTGAGCCGGTAGTGCCGGTTTTCGGTGCCGCGGGTGATCTCGGATCGCAGATCATGCTCATAACCGCACTGGCAGTGGATGAGCTCACCAAACATGCCCTGTTTGACCATGTTGAGGATGGCCATCTCCTCGCGGCCATAGCAGCAGTTTTCCAGCAGCATGAAGGGCACGCCCGTCTCTTCACTGACGCGGACCAGCTCCCAGCACTCCTGAATCGACGAGGCGCCACCGACTTCGGAGGCGGCATAGATGCCGGCGCGCATGGCGGCCAGGGAGATCTCGACATGGGTCGTCCAGCTGCTGGCGATGATGACGCCCTGCAGATCGCCGCGGGCCAGCAACTGGCGGTAGTCGGTATAACCTTCGGGACGGTAGCCCTGTTTCTCCTGCAGGCGGTCCATCTTCTTGTCGACGCGATCCTGGTGCACATCACAGACCGCAGCGATGTGCACGTCTTCCATCTCCGCCACCAGGTCGGCCAGGCCTGCGCCGCGCCCACCGAGGCCGATACATCCAAGCTTGATCTGATCCACGTGCCACCCTGCAGGTGAAGAGTAGGTACCAGGTCAGATAAACATCCTGTGGCGGGCTGCGGTCAAGAATTGACGGGAGAGGCATTTTCCTGCTTCTGTGACTACAGGCTTGTCCTGATCGTGAAAGGTTCAGTTATGACATCCCGCCAACGTATGCTTGCCGCCTGCCGCGGGGAGCGCCCGGACCGGGTGCCGGTCTCTCCCTTCGGCCTCGGACACCTGGATCCGAATGGCCCCGTCGCGGCCGAACTGATTCGACGCACCGATCCATTTCTGACGGTGGGGCTGGGCGGCAACGTCTTTGCCGGATCCGCCGTCGAGGCGACATCAAGGCAGGAGGGTGATGAAACCATCACCTATATCCAGACGCCCACCGGACACCTGTTGCAGCGCTATCGGCGCACGGATATCACGGGTGCAACCGTCGAATTTCCCTGCAAGAATGCGGACGATGTCGAGTCCTACTTGTCGATCCCCTTTGTCGCTGCCGAACCCCGGGTCGAAGCGTTTCTCGAGCAACGGGCCCGGATCGGTGACGATGCCCTGCTGCTGGCCGGGATCGGTGACGCCATCTGTTTTCCGGCGACCATTCTGTCACCGGAGGATCTGTGCCTGTTGTGGATGGATGACCCGGATCTGCTGCGGGCCTGCGTGGAGGTCGCCCATGACCGCCTGCTCGACTATGTGGAGGCTGCCTGTCGGGCC
>CALFPI010000427.1 GCA_937919035.1 uncultured Gemmatimonadaceae bacterium | reverse complement strand
ACCGGATTGCAGCAGGACGGTGTGCCCTGCTACGGGATCCGTATTGACCAGCTGCACCCGCACGCCCGTGTCCGTCACTTTGTCAGCAAGAGCACTCACATGCTCGGGCAGGCCTGGGCGGCGTCTCTGCGGATCGTAGTAGAACAGATGCGTCTGCAGCAGGCCGCCGTTGTACAGTGCCGCAGGTGTACCCATCGCCATCTGCACGATCCCCTCGGAGACCACCGGATTCAATCGCTGGTAGTGTGAACAGTGCAGCTGTTCCCGATCCTCGTCGTCGGCGTCGATGCGATCCATCGCCCCGCAGATGTTGTGGAAGGTCGAGTCGAGGATCGCATTCGGATAGTCGGGATGATGGCCCTCGTTGAACTTGAGCCACGCCGTTGGTGGGCAGGGACCGGCCTTGGAGCGCCCCCAGCCGGGGGGCAGGTTCTCAAACCCGACACGTCCCGGAAAACGTTCATCCAGACGCGCCAGGTCTTCAGCGCTCTGACTCAGGTAGTAGAGATGGATGTAGTACAGTGGGGCCGGCTCGCGGTAATCAAACCAGCCCTGACCACCGTAGCGGGCGGGCACCATGATTTTGCCATCCACCCTCTTGCGTTGCGCCCAGAGCAGATCCAGTTGCGAGCGGCACAGATTCAAGTGGGATCGATCCCCCGTCATCAGCAGGGCACAACTGCCGGCCACCAGGGCCGACTCGACGATGTTGCGCGCGCCGTGGGGCCAGCGCCAGCCGTAGTAGCCCCCCCACCACTGGCCGCCATTGAGCTCGCCCACAGTGCCACCGGGACCGACGTTGTCCGGCACGATGCCACCATTGGCGGCACAGCGCTCCTCCCACACCTTCAGGTAGTCGAGCACCCACTGACGGAATTTGTCCTGCCCGGTGAACAGATAGGCGTGGGTCACGATCATCGCCGCACTCATATTCAACGGCACATCGATGCGCGTCATGCGTTCATTGAAGCGTGTCAGGATCTGCTCGAACATGGCATCGTCCGTCCAGTCCACCTTGAACATGGGGTCTGACGTGTCGACGCCATCGATGTCCTCAAAGGGAGACAGATAGTCCGACAGCAGTGGCCGGTGGAAGCGCCAGTCTTCCTCCGTCGTTAGCAGACGGGGCCCACGACTGCCGTTCAGGGGTCCGCGGATCATGCGCTTCTCAGCATCCCAGTTGGGAGCTGCCGGATCATCACCTGTGTACATGTTGGCAAAGCGCAGGGCGCGTACGCGATCCACATGTTGTCCCGGATGTGCCAGTGCCAGGTACGACAGATACGTGTACGACTCGGAGTGATGGAACCAGTCGAAGCCGATGGGGAACTCGCGTTCCATCGTCCCGTAATTGGTGTACTGCCACGTGATCGCCTCCCACTCCTTGCGGGCGATCGTGTGGGTGTGCTCGCCACCCCCCAGCAGATAGAACAGCGAGAAGGACAGAAAGGCTTCGTAGCCGTTGTCGGTGCCGTCCATGCTGCACCACTGGGTGTATTGCCGCAGGGTTCCATCGGACCGTGTCGCATGTTTGGTGAAGGGTACCGCAGCAGCGTCCATGCGCCGGATCAGGTCACGCTGGCGCACCGCCCAGGTTGGTGGCAGTTGCCGACCCGACGCTTGGATGGAGGCGACGGATTCCGCTGCTGTATCGGTGTCGCGCATGTGACAGAACTCCGCAGTGGCAGGACGGGTGGTAGAGGATGTACGGAGTTGGGGTCAGCTGGCGCTACGGAATCAGTTCGGCGGCAGTGCGCCCGGAGAAGCAGATCACGTTTCGATCCGTATCGGCAGGCCAGACGAAGTCACCCTCATCCTGCCACGGCGTCCCACACATTTTTGACATCACCGTCCACTCGGCAGCGCCGAGCAGATGTGTGGCGTGGAAGACAAACCGCTGCAGGCCGGCTTCCTGCGAGACCGTCAGGATTCTGTGCAGATCACGTGCCGTCATCATGTCGCCCGCATGCGGCAGACGCCCGGACGAGACCCAGGCGATGACCTGATCCGGATTGCCCACAGCGGCCAGCGCCCTGTCGGTTTCGGCGCGCACGGTCTGCGCAAAGAACTCGTCAGGAAATCCCATCTCCATATCCGCCAGACACTCGACGCCGGGTAACTCGAGCCCAAACCACAGCTTGACGACGGCAAAGCAGTCGGCCTCGTTGAGCGACGGATTCCACTTACCCAACTGCCTGACCCAGCGCCAGATCGATCCATACAGACCATCGAAGCCCCTGTGCCAGAAGTAGTGCTTCGGAAAGACGTAGTCGAAACACTGGCCCAGATGGGTGTAATCCTGGCCCGTCAGGCCCGAGAGCGCTGCCGTCCGCGGAATCGCGCCGATCTCGGCGGGCCGGCCCAGGTTGCCACACATATGGTCGAAGCCCTCGCGCATCGCCGTCATCCAGCCGCGGCTCATCTCCTGCCGGGCCTGCAGCCAGTACATGACATCTTCGTTCATGTCGAACAACTGCACTGCCCCCATGAAGCCCCCCGGGGCCAGGTAGCGGACTCGTTGTGGCGTCAGACGTTGAAAGGCCGCGCGCAGATGGGTGACACCACTGTCGATGCGTTCCATGTCATAGCCAAGAGTCGCCAGGCGGGGGCGGTGTGTATCGACACTGAGGAACTCGCGATTGCGATGCGGGTGCAACTCGTACGGTAGTTCTGCCGGGCCATCGAGAATAACGCCGTGCGCCATGGGGTACGCCTTGAGGACATCCTCGGCGGCAGCCATCGTGTGTACCACGCCGTGCGGATCCTGTTCCACGGGCAGGCGCCCACCGTCGTGGCGCACATCAAAAACCATGATCTGCCACCCACGACTTGCGGCATCGTCAAGCATCGCGAAAAAACACGCCTCCTTATCGCGGTCGCGACGCCGCTCCGGCGGTGCCGTGACTCCGTGGGAACGATAGATCGACGCATCCGCGGCAAAGGTCGGGATCTCGGTGCCATCCGCCTCGGCGAACACGAGACGTCCGACAACGATGCCACGAACCCCACCGGCCTCCCAGAGATCGAAAACGTTCTTGTAGTCCGCCAGCAACGGCGCCCAGCGTTCGAAGGGATTCAGCATGAACATCCAGGGCGTGATCACAGTTCACTCCTCATATACTTTCTGCTTTGGTATTGTCCGCTTGGCATGGTCCGCTCTGCTGATGGATCTCGCCGATACGGACATCGCCCCGAGCGAGTGACAGTCGGCAGGACTCTCAGGTAAACTGCAGGAGCTGAAAGCAGGCCGGTTGATGGAACCCTGGCTTCGGTGTCGCCATTGGTGCCCACGAACCCCAGTGTGGATGGGACGTATGATCGCCACACTTGTAGAAGTTGCCACGCCAAACGCTCCCCTGTACCGGGCGTGTTACGCCAAAATGTTTCTCAAACAGCGTCCAGGGCACGTGAAACTCCACGCTCCAGTCTGTGGGTCCGACGATCTCCGTCTCGATGACCTGCGGCAGACTCGCCGCTGAGCGCAGCAAGGCACCATCGGCCTCATCCAGATGCACGCGACCACTCCCTTGCGCCGCCTCTGTCGTGGACGGACAACGGTACAGCAGCATCGTGGCACCGCAGTTGATCTCGAAATTGAAGTACGCATCGCGGCTGGCGTCGGCATCGGGCGCGACGAAGAACTCGACGCAGCTGTCCTGGCAGACCATATCGTTGAACTTCCGTGCCACAGCGCGCACGTACTGATCGTTGACGGCGAAACATATCGCCAGAAAATCGTCATCGTACAGCGCGCGCGCCGCAGTGGGCGGCCGATGGCCGGAATCTTCTCGCTGATAGTGCGTGACCTGTGCGACCTCGGCGGCGTCCCATAGAGTCCGATGGACGTCGGCTGTAGGCGCGCCAAGGGGTTCGGTGGCGCGGTGGATCTCGTACCTCATGTCGGCCTCCAGGAGGAGTTGCGGGGATCGCAGGCGGGAGAAACCATCCGCCTGCCCGTCGATAGGGACCCGGCGCCCCTCGGTGCGAGAAAGGTCGGCAGCCATATCGAGCGCAGGGCAGAGTTTGCCACGAGGCCGTTCGTGCTGGATCCCTGACAGTGGGTAGAGCACGCCCCGATTGTGGGCGTTGGCATCGGCGAGGGCAACGATCTACCTGTCGTCACGGTTGGCGCAATGCCTGGCGTAGTGCACGCTGCGGTGGCCGGTACCGATAGAGCCGGTCCTGTACTTCATCACCCCTGGCCCTGGTTGTGCTCCACCTGAAACACGTGCGAGTGCAGGTTGGCGAGCCACTGCTTGCCATCCTGCGTAGCCCGCAGGAATCGCGCTGCGTCCTGGACGTAGGGGTCGATGTCGTTCCAGAAGAACGTCGCATAGCCGCGGCGCATGTCATCGGGGTTCTTGAAGCCCAGCGCCTTGTTCGAGCCGATCTGCTCGAACTCGTAGAACAGAGCAGGGATCTTGCGCAGGTAGTCGGGATCACCCAGCTGGCCGATCAGGTCCGCCGCCCGCAACAGGCCACCATAGGTGTCGGTCGCCCGGTGCTCCCCGTCGTCCGGGGGCGGAAAGCGGGTCATCTCGATGTACTCGGCAACGACCTTCGGGTCGATATCGAACATCGTTTCCTGACCAAAGCGCTCGAGTACAAACTGCTTGCCGCGATCCACATGATAGGGCTGCATCATGGCGTCCGTACTTCCCGGGGGCAGTTCCACCGTGGCGTCACCGATGCCCGTGGCGTAGATCCCTTCCCCGTCGAGGCGGCAGATGCCACGCACGTAGCCGATATCGTGGCACAGCAGAGCGGTGATGAAGTGAGCCCACTCCTGTGGTGATACGCCGCCCTCCAGCAGGTGTTTGCCCAACAGGATCTGCTGTCCCACGGTGGTCACCAGCATGGTGTGTTCCACGTCGTGGTAGAGCATATCCGAGTTGCCGATGTTCTCCAGCGCGAAGCGCCCGATCCAGTTCACATACCCGGCAAACTGGTCGCCTCGCTGCCCGTAGACATCGCGGTAGTCGTTCTCCAGGCTCTTTCCGAACCGATCGATCGTCAGATATTTGAAGTTGTATAACCCTGTCTTATTCACACGTGAGGTGAAAGAGAGCTGTACTTTGGTGCCCCCCGT
>CALFPI010000426.1 GCA_937919035.1 uncultured Gemmatimonadaceae bacterium | reverse complement strand
CCGCTTCGGTATGCAACTGCCGCTCTGGCAGGCTGGGGCATGGCTGGCTCTCGGGGGCGCAATGTCGCTCCTGGCAAACGCCATGTATGCACCCTCAGGAACCAGGCTCCGCGTGCTCGTGTGCCTTGGTGTCGTCGTCGCGATTTGCTGCGCAGGCAGCAACCTTGTCCTGTGGGAGATCCTGCGCGCGCTACCTTGATCCCATCAGACAAGGCTTCGATTCGCCGCGCTGATGACGGCTTCCAGCGAGGCCTGCACGATGTTCTCATGCAGGCCGACGCCGAACATGGACCTGTCACCGGCGACCACCTCCACATAGGCTGCCGCCCTGGCGTCTGCGCCGGATCCCACGGCATGCTCGCTGTAGTCGCTGATCCGGATGGCAATGCCGCAGGCATTCTGCAGGGCATTGACGAAAGCGTCGATGGGGCCGTTGCCCTGGCCCTCGATCGTGCGCACAGTGCCATGCTCGCGGATCTCCGCCAGCAGCCGACCCTTCACATCCCGACCACCCTCCTCTCGATAGTCGATCAGTTCGTAGGGCTGCCGGCGCGTCAGGTACTCCCCGGAAAAGGCCTGCCAGATCGCGCCGGGCGTGACTTCCTCTTCGGTCTCTTCCGAGATGCACTGGATGATCTGACGGAACTCGATCTGCAGCCGTCTGGGCAGCTGCAGACCATAGTCCTGCTCCAGGATAAAGGCGATGCCACCCTTGCCGGACTGAGAATTGATACGGATCACTTCTTCATACGTACGGCCCACATCGGAAGGATCCAGTGGCAGGTATGGCACCTCCCATGGGTCGTGCTTGCCGATCGCAGCCAGGCCCTTCTTGATCGCATCCTGATGCGACCCGGAGAAGGCGGTAAAGACAAGATCCCCCGCATAGGGATGCCGCGGATGTATCGGCAACCGGTTGCAGTGCTCAGCGACACGCATCAGGTGGTTGATATCGGACAGATCCAGTTCCGGATCGATGCCCTGGGTCAGCAGATTGAGCGCCAGTGTCACGATGTCGACGTTTCCGGTGCGCTCGCCGTTGCCGAACAAGGTGCCTTCGACCCGGTCGGCGCCTGCCATCAGGGCCAGTTCTGCTGCAGCGACGGCACAGCCTCGGTCATTGTGTGGATGTACACTCAGAACAATGCTGTCACGGTTGCGCACACTGGCACAGAAGGACTCGATCTGATCGGCATATACATTCGGCGTTGACATTTCGACAGTGGCTGGCAGGTTGAGGATGCAGGGACGCTCCACCGTCGGCTGCCAAACGGCCATCACAGCTTCACATATTTCGACGGCGTACTCCAGTTCCGTGGCGCTGAAACTTTCGGGGGAATACTGCAGGCGAATGTCGCTGCCCCCCATTTCTTGCGCACGATCCCTCACGCGCTCTGCGCCCTGAACAGCGATGGCCGTGATGCCAGCCTTGTCCTTCTGGAAAACCACACGTCGCTGAATCGGCGACGTCGAATTATAGAGGTGCACGATGGCGCGCGGCACACCACGCAGCGCCTCAAAAGTCCCATCGATCAGTTCATCCCGGGCCTGTGTCAGCACCTGGATCGTGACGTCCTCAGGAATGCGTCCGTTGTCGATGAGATCGCGCACGAAGTCGTAGTCGGCGGCGGAGGCACTGGGGAAACCGACTTCGATCTCCTTGAAGCCCATCGCAATCAGGGCCTCCCACATGCGCTGCTTGCGCTCGATCCCCATGGGCTCGATGAGGGCCTGATTGCCATCGCGCAGATCCACACTGCACCAGATGGGCGCACTATTGATGGTCTGATCCGGCCAGCGTCGATGGGCCAACTCGACGGGCAGGAACGGGCGGTAGCGCTTGTATGCATCCACGGGGGTCTCCTCGGTTATTGTGGGATGGCGATCCGTCCGAGGCAGGACAAGCGTCGTCAGAACGCAAAACCCTCTCCCACCAGGCCGGCGGAAGAGGGTTTGCAGTTGGTGCAGGAACACTACGCCAAGCGCTACGCCTCTCCCGTTTCTGTAAGCAGGAGTAGCGCAAGGCTCAACTGTGGCGTACGTGTTCGGCTCGAATTCATGCTCAGAGTGTAGCAGCAGTTGCGGTGCATTGTCAACATTCCTTTGACGCCGCCAGCAGATCGTACAGGTTCCGGGGCAGGCACATGGTGAAGGTGGTGCCCTGGCCGACGACACTCTCGACACGGATGTCGCCCTGGTGCTTTTCGATGATCTTGTAGCTGATGGACAGCCCGAGCCCGGTGCCAACGCCGACCCCCTTCGTCGTGAACCCGGGATCAAAAATCCGCCGCAGATGTTCGGCAGCAATGCCGTGGCCATTGTCACCGATGGCGACGAAAACCATGTTCGCGTCAGCCCATGTGCGGATATCGATTCGTCCCTCTTCCCCTTCGAGGGCATGGATGGCGTTCGTCAGCAGGTTCATGAACACCTGGTTCAGTTCCTGCGGATAGCACAACAGACTCGGCACCTCACCATAGTTCAACTGCAGATCGATGCGGTTCCTGAGCTGGTGGTGCAGCAGACTCAGGGTGCTATCGAGCCCCTCGTGCAGATCAGCCTCCTGCAACTGGGCCTCATCCAGGCGGGCGAAATTGCGCAGACTGCTGACGATACGCTCGATGCGCTCGGTGCCGATGAGCGAGATCCGCATGTTCTGCTCCAACGTGCTCAGAGCCCGCTGAAACCGTGGATTGCCGAGCAAGTCCGTCAATGTCGTGTTGCTGTGGATCATTTCCGTGATGCGCTCGACACACCGCCTGGAGGTGTCGGTAGCGCTGCTCACGGCCCCCATGGGACTGTTGATCTCGTGTGCCACACCAGCCACCAGCAGTCCCAGGGAAGCCATCTTCTCCTGCATGATCAACTGGCCCTGTGTTTCGCGCAGTTGGGCGGTGCGCTCCTCGACACGCACTTCAAGTTCATCACGGGCTCGTTGCAGACTGCGATTGCGCTGGATGATAAGACCCGCCTGCCAGAGGATGAGCCCTGCAGATATCAGCAGTGCCACCCCCATGGCAATGCGGTATCCAGGCAGCCGTACCGAGATATACACCCGTGCGGGCTCGGCCGAATAGGACAGGTCGCGATCCACGGCAACAACCTCAAACGTGAAGTCTCCACGCGGCAGATCAAGAAACTCCGCACGCCCCCCGTGTGTGCTGTGCCAGATGTCGTCGTAACCCACCAGCCTGTAGCGGTAGCCCATAGCCTCCGGTCTCGTCTTGAAGCTGATGCCGGTGAACTCAAAGGCAATCAGATCGTGTGCCGTCGTCAGTTCGAGAGACACAACGGGGCCGTGCCGACCTTCATTGGTGATGACATCGGTCATCACGACCGGCGGCGGCGTATGGGTACGCCGGTAGCGCGTCAATCCAGCCGACGTGCCGATCCAGACGTCACCGGCGAGATCCTGATACAACTCACGCACGCTGTTGCTGACCACTCCGTCGCGACGCAGCAAAGTTTGCACGATCTGTCCGTCGAAGCGGCTCACGCCGGCGTTGGTTCCCAACCACAAGTGACCGGCGTCATCATGCATCA
This sequence comes from uncultured Gemmatimonadaceae bacterium, assembly GCA_937919035.1. Classification (GTDB taxonomy): domain Bacteria; phylum Latescibacterota; class UBA2968; order UBA8231; family UBA8231; genus UBA8231. The sequence continues at coordinate 4,547 of CALFPI010000426.1, read as the reverse complement.
GGGCCTGCACGCGATTGCTGCTGAGACCGTCCTCGACGCGGTAGTTGGTGAAATTCTCGCCGTCGAAGTAACTCAGACCGTTGTGCGTTCCGAACCAGATGCCTTCTTCGTCGGCCAGAGCCACCCAGACGCTGTCACTGGCCAGTCCGTCGGCTGTAGTGTAGTTGCGGAACATCTGACCATCGAAGCGACTCACGCCGCCCCCCCAGGTGCACAACCACATGTCGCCATGAGAATCCAACAGACCATCGTAGAGCCGATTGTGACCGAGGCCCTGGTCCGTCGTATAGTGGACGAAGCTCTTCCCATCCCAACGGCTCAGGCCGCCGCCCCAGGATCCCAGCCAGAGCACCTCATCATCACCGGTCAGAAAAAAGCTCACCGGATACTGCAGCATGTTTGAATCCAGCGGGAAGGTGCTGAGGGAGCCATCACGATATCGGCTGACTCCGCGTGCCGTGCCGATCCAGAGGCCTCCCTCAGGGTCTTGTGCCAGCGACCAGACTTCGTTGTCGACCAGACCATCTGCAGCAGTCAACGTGGACAGTTTCTGCCCGTCAAGGCGACTCAATCCGCCGGCACGGCGCGCCCCGCTGCCGAACCACATGACTCCCTGCCCGTCCTGCAGAATCGCTGAAACGCCTCCGGCGGGCAGGCCTTCCCGTGTGCCGAATGTGGCAAAGCGTTCGTCGTAACGGCTGACGCCATCGTCGGTGCCCACCCAGAGAACTCCCTCACGGTCTTCTCCAAAGCCGAGCACGATATCGCTGCCCAGACCATCCCGGACGGAGTAGTTGATGAAACCATGCCCATCGTAGACACTGACGCCGCCGCCGAATGTGCCCACCCAGATCTTGCCGGAACGATCTTCGTACAGAGCCCAGACCTCACCGATGGCAAGGCCGTCGGCCGCGGTGAAGTGCGTGAAGCGGCCAGCATCGTAGCGACTGATCCCGGCCTCGGTACCAAACCAGATGCGCCCCTCACGATCCTCGAGCACCGGCCGGACCTGGGTATCGAGCAACCCTTCGGCGGCGGCAAACGTCGTGAATCCTGTTGTGTCGAATCGACACAGACCACGTCCCCAGATTCCCATCCAGACGGCGCCCTGGCGGTCGACGACAACGGAGCGCAGCTGATTTCCCGGCAGTCCGTCACGGGCGGAATAGTTGGTGAACTCCCAGCCGTCATAACGGGCCAGGCCGGCGTCAGTGGCGATCCACAGGTGGCCCTCTGTATCGAAGGCAAGATCGCGGATCTGATTGCTGGGCAGTCCATCCGAAGTCGTGAAACTGGTAATCTCCACGTCCCCAACCCGGCTCAGTCCCGCATCAGTGCCGACCCACAGCATGCCGCTGCTGTCGGCGACGATACAGCGGACCTCCTCTCCTGCCAGCCCCTCTGCCCGTCCCGTATTCATCAGGTAGCGACCGTCGAAACGGCTGAGTCCCGCCTCGGTACCGATCCACAGATAGCCTCGCCTGTCCTGCAGAACATCCCGGACCCAGTTGCCGGGCAGGCCATCGGTAACACCCAGGCTCTGCCAGAGGTCTTCGCGGAAGCCTTCGCCCGCTTCAACGAGCCTCCCCGGAATGGTGCGTACCGTCACCCCCCGGGGGATGGCTACGACGAGTTGCAGATCGGTTGCTACCGATGGTGACACCCTGGCAGTGACGACTGGTTGACCGCTCCGTGCCCCGGCCATGTTCACACGGTAGTCGCCGGCGGGCAGGCTCAATGCGAAGCGGCCGTCGACGTCGGTCACATCCGTGACGGTGATATCGGCATGATCGATGGACCGCAGCAACACTCTGCGACCGGCCACAACCCGCGCCGACCCCTCCCGCGAGACCACTCCGCGCAACTGGCCAACGACATCGCCGCCAGCACTTACAACGACATCGCCGAGACGTTTGCCATCAACGACCTTGCCCACGCCCTGACCCCAGGTCATCCAACTGAAGGAACCGTCGTCATCCTTGTCGGTCACGACAATGTCGAGGCCAATGCTGCGCTCGCTGGCATCCGCCAGGTCCACGCTCCATTCGTACCGATGATAGCGGGTGCCCCGCTGCCAGCCTACCCGCGTTGTCGCCGAGGGTTGCTGCAGCGACGCCGACACGCGCGTACCGTAGACGTAGTGTTGGATCGGCAGGTCGGCGGTGGTGTGGCCCATGTCAACGTAGAGTTCACAGCCATCGTTCGTGTTCCAGAAGACGTTGCTGCTGCTATCGATGGTGACGGACTGATCCTTGACCTCGACGGCGACGTAGAGTCGGTGATCTTCACGGCTGTAGCCAACACGAAACGTCGCCGACAGGTCCTGCGGGTCCGTCGGTGCCTGGCCGTATTCGACCATGTGAATTTCGTGTCGAGGCGCGTCGACGGGCCAGTCTTCAAAGTCACCGTCGACGGTGATGCCATGCACGGGGACGGCAAGCGCCACGGCCGCGTTATGGGCCGCCGCCGGTGTCCCGACGCCGAGGGCCAGCAGGAAAGCGAGAATTGCAGAGGATCGTCTCATCTCGCGAATAATATGCAGGAATCGCTGCGTTGCGCGCTGTCCGTGAAAATCGAGCCGAACCGACGCACAATACTGGCACCCGGCCTTGAGCCGGAGCATCTGCTGCTGGACTGGCTGTCGCCTCCTCTTCGATCTCTTGACTATGGCTCCTGCCGCACTTGTTGCAGCTTCGCTGGTGCTCCGCCCTCCCTCCAGGCGCGATGGATGTAGCGGCTGAATCCCCTCGACTTGAGCAGGCGGTAGGTTTCTACCTGGTGGTATCCGGCATTGATAATCCACTGCGATACATCCGTGCCCGCCACAAAGACGGCAAGGGGAGCGAGGGCTCGTGACTGCGCAATGATCTGCTGCAGGACCTTCTCGGAGATCTCGCTGCCTCGCCCGTAGGGCAGATCCGTCACAACCGCATCCGCCGTGTCAGACGCATCGGTTGCGTCGGCACAGCCAAGCTGAATCTCGTAACCGAAGGTGTCGACGTTCTGCCGGGACATTGCCACCATTCGCGGATTCCAGTCCCCTCCCCTCGCCTGCAGCCCGATGGCGGCTGCCTCCAGCAGAATCGATCCAGTACCGCAGCAGGGATCGACGATACTCTTAACATCACGGGCGACGAGGTTGACCAGGCATCTGGCCAGTCGTGATGGCAAGGAACTGGGTGTGTGACAGGGCTTACGATCATGTTTCCGGTAACTCCGGGACGCCTCGACAACGACACTGCCAAACGCCATACCGCCCGCTTCTGCCACCAGCAGAAACCGATGTCTTGGTTTGTTCAGGTTGGGGCGACCTTTGATTTGATCGGCGATGGCAATCGTCGCCTCCCATCGGCGATCCTCGGGACTTCCGGCATGCAGCCACTCAATGCGAAATTCGTCCTGATGAAGGCCCAACTCCGCCACATGCGATACGAGTTGTTCGAGTCCGTCTGCCTGGGCCAGCAGGTGTACGCCTTGCTTCACGAACGCCCCGTCAATCACGTGATCCGCACTGCCGCTGGCGATACCCCACGCGTTGGGTCGTCCCCCTGTCAGCGTTTCGCACTCAGCGGCAATCAGCTCGTTTCGGTAGTCCCTGGTGCACGTGATCAGACGCGGATGTTCAGCACCCATCGTTGCGTCGTTGTCCTGAGACCTGCGCCAGCCACGCATGGATCATGGCCCATCCCTCCTATGCCTGGTGATCACCTCGAGCAGCGATCCGTTCCCCGGATCGGCGTAGTCGGATGCGAATTTTCCCTCGCGGTCTGTAACGGATACATCCGCACCGGCCTTGAGCAACAGTTCCACGACTCTTGGGCTGCCACTGATCACCGCTTCACGCAGAGCTGTGATCCGCCACCGATTCTTCGTATTGGCGTTGGCCCCCTTCTGCAACAGCAGTTCCACGATGTCCGCCCGCCCGTGACGGGCGGCGATGAGCAGTGGTGTTTCCTGGCTGTCATCTCCTGCTTCCAACTGCGCCGAGTCGTCACCGAGGAGCCGCGCCACGAGGTCCATGCGCCCCATGGCGGATGCGGCATGTATGGAGACGGTCGCGCCTCTGGCGACGAGGTGTGCTGCCGTCTCCCAGCGTGCGTACTGAACGGCCTCTTCCAGCGGCGTTCGGTTGCGCTTGAGGCTGCGTCGCTCGAGCAACGCCCCGTACTCGTCCAGCAGCGTCTCGAGCAGATCGATCCGTCCGGTCATGGCAGCGGTGAAAACATCATGTTCAGCACCGTGCGCCAGAAGTACACTCACTTTGTTGGGTTCGGGTGTGTCAGGCGCAGTGTGTTCGATAGCACAGTAGAGGGCCGTCTCCGCCGCGGCGGGGCGATTTGGATCTGCGCCTGCCGCCAGCAGCAGTGTCAGGACATCGAGTTGCCCTTCCCAGGCGGCAAGCACGATGGCAGGTGCGACTCCCTTGTTCTCGTTGTACCCCATGGCGTCGACATCGGCGCCGTATTCGATGAGGAGTTGCGCCAGAGTCAGCAGTGATGCCTGCTGCCAGCCCCCGACAGCAACCCAATGCAGGGCCGTATTGCTCT
>CALFPI010000425.1 GCA_937919035.1 uncultured Gemmatimonadaceae bacterium | reverse complement strand
AGCCAGCGTTGCACAGCGCCTCGAGCATGACGTGGCCGCCATGGGGCCAGCGCCAGCCATAGTAGCCCCCCCACCAGCGTCCCCCCATACACTCGCCGATCTTGCCCGTGGGCCCGACGTTGTCGGGAATCAGGCCGCCATTGGCCTTGGTGCGATCCATCCAGGCCTGCACGTAGTCGAGGACCCACTTCCGGTACTTCTCATCCCCGGTGTAGAGGTAGGCGTTGGTGATCAGGCTCGTGGCGTTGAGGTTCAGCGGCACGTCGCCGCGGATCATGCGTTCGTTCATCGTCTGCAGGATTTTGGCGTAGATCTCATCGTTGGCCCAGTCGAGTTTGACGAAGGGATCGTCACTCTCATGGCCGGGGATGTCCTCATACGGCGCCAGATAGGGGGAGAGATTGTCCCGGTGGGTGACCCAGTCATCCCATTTCATCTCGACGCAGGGGCCGGCGCTGCCGTTGATCGGCGAGCGGATGATCTTGTGTTCCGGGTCCCAGTTGGGTGCTTCGGGATCCTCACCGGTGTACATGGCGGCGAACTTCAGGGCCCGCTGGCGATCGACGTAGTTGTCGGGATCTGCCAGGCCGAAGTAGTGCAGGAAGGTGTAGGCCTCGCCGTGGTGCATCCAGTCGTAGTAGCGGTCGAACTCACGATGCACCGTGCCGAACTGGGTGAACTGCCAGGTGACGGCGGACCACAGCCGTCGCGACTCAGAGTGAATGTGCTCGGAGCCGCCGAGCATATAGAACAGGGGGAAGGAGAGGTAGCTCTCGTAGCCGTCATCGGAGCCGTCCATCCCCGGCCACTCATCCCGCCAGATGAAGGTGCCATCAGGTCGGGTGTACTTCTCCACGAAACGGGGCGCCGCCCGGTCCATCAGGTCGAAGAGATGGCGTTGCCGGAGGGCCCACTCGGGTGCGGTCGTACGGCCGTCGAACTGGAGGGTCTGCATGGTCACATCTGCCCCTGTCCTGGAAGTCTGTCTGTATCGGCGGAGTCGCCGTCAGCGGCGAACGTAGTGCGGGTCCACGGTCTCGGCCAGGTTCGCGGCGGCTGTTCGAGCCGTGCGGATGTCGAACTCGGCCATGCTCAGGCGACCCGTCACCTCGCTGGAAAATCCGACAAAGGAAAAGCCGTAACTCACGACATCACTCAGTACGGTGGCCAGCGGCGCGGGGTGTTCCGCCGTGGCCGACCAGCTCATATGCCACAGATCCTTGTCGGCTCGCAGGGACAGGCGGTTCGGTTCCCTGGCCCACTCCCCCGCATGGATGTGCAGGGGACTGCCTGTCAGGTGCCAGCGGGTACCGGCTCCGTAGACCCAGAAGTAGCAACGGGCACCGTCGAGTCGAAGCTTGTCACCCTTCAGGTAGACGGACAGGTCCGCCTGGTGCAGGTCGATGGGGTCCGCGTCCACCCAGCCCCGGTAGAACAGCAGGGGCAGGATCGAGAGCGGCTTCTCGGGGGTGTCGGCGCTCCAGCAACGATGATCGGTGAAGATGTAGCCTCCGTCGTTGATGCCACCTGTGGGGCGCCAGGTTGTGAGGATGAAAACGTTGCGGCCATCGGCGACCATGCTGGCGTGGTAGTCGTAGGAGCACCAGCCCTCGGGGCCTTTGTCGAAATGGTTGCTGATCATGAGCAGACCTGATCGGGGTCGATGGTGGTGAGAAGACTGTCGGGCAGGTGTTTGCCGAGCAGGTAGAACTTACGATCCGGATACCACAACATGCGATGCCCCCGCCACTCCGTCAGGCTGGGGTAGGTGGCGATTTCCGCCGTGCCCTTGGGACCGATGGTGACACCCTCCGTGTCGAGCAACTTATGGGGCGGGCCGAAGCGGAGGGGCTGATGGTCTGCGGCGGAAAAGCGGCCGACAGCGATGAACGTCGGATGGCGCAGGAAGTTGGATTGATTCCGCTCCCACGTCCGGCGAAACTGGTCGTACTCTCCCTTGCGACCCGGGTTGTTGTGGTAGACGAGCAGGAAGCGACCATCAGCGAGCCGGAAGAGCGGGCATGGCGACATGGGATGCGGGATGGGATCCCCCTTGGCATCTCGCAGTACCTCCGGGTCGCGCCAGGTCACGCCGTCGTCGGCGGAAAGGCTGTACCAGATGTGCCCCGTCATGGTGCGCATGATGCAGAACAGGCCGCCGTCCGGCAGCAGGACCGTCGCCGGTTCCTGGGCGACGGAGATGTCGGGGTACAGTGTGTCGGTGACCTCGAGACCCTCGCGATCTTCCGGCAGCCAGGTGAGGGCCAGATCATCCGGGGTGGGATCGTCGTCGATGTTTTCGAAGCGCATGAAGGCGCTGCGACTGTCCTGGTCGACCCAGTTGGGGTAGGTGTGCGGCAGGCGCGACTGGCTCGTGCACTGCGTGTAGCCGGCAACAGGCTTGCCACGTCGGTCGCGGATCGGCAACTGCCAGACGATCCAGTTTCTCGGCACAGCCGGATCCTCATGGTCGAAGCGATTGCGGGCCATGGGGATGTTCGCCGGCTCCGACCAGCTGTGACCGCCATCGTCGGAGGCGATGCAACCCATGGCACCCGAGCCCTGGCGGTTGTTGTCGACGATGGCCGTCTCGCGGGTGAAGAAGACGTAGATGCGCCCCGAGCGGCTGACGATGGGGAAACCCCAGCTGGCCTGCAGGTCGCCGCTTTGCGGGCGGGCGCCGGCGATGCGCACGGGCTCCGACCAGCTGTCCCCATCGGCGCTGCGTGCCAGCATCAGTCGATTGTCACCACGCCCCTCGCAGGAACTCTGCGTCCACAGCGCCAGCAACTCCTGCCCGCCGGGGGCTTCGAAGACGAGGAAGTGCTCGTTGTCTTCATCCCCCGTACCGCGGGGCAGGTAGACGACGGCGTCGGGATCACTTCGTTGCCATTCAGCAGTTTGCTCGGGCACGTGTGCCTTTCATCATCTGAGGTCGGGGCATCATCTGAGATTGGGGGGGCTGCCCGGATGGCTGACGAGTTCAGCCGTACACCGTCTGGATCAAGGCCCGTATATAGCCGACGGCAAAGGCCTTGCCCAGCCACTGCGAATTGCCACTGGGAAATTTGGGCGTGTGGTCCATCATGTAGGGGCCATCAAAGCCATTGTCCCGGTAGATCTCCATGCAGCGCCGCATGTCGATGTCGCCCTCGTCGAGAAAGACCTCGGTGAAGCGGGGTAATTGGCCGCGCACGTTGCGGAAGTGCACCCAGACGATCCTGCGAGCCGACGCCATTTCGGCGATGGCGTCGTAGACCCCGGTGCCCAGCAGTTCCGTCATACAGCCCTGACAGAACAGCATGGCATTGTGTTCACTGGGGGCGGCAGCAAAGATGCGGCGGAACTGTTCCAGGGTTGAGCAGATCTGCGCCACACCACCCAGTGGCTCCGGGATCGGCGGGTCATCGGGGTGCAGCGCCATGCGCACGCCGGCTCGTTCGGCAACGGGGATGACGGCGGCAAGGAAGCCCTGCATTCGTTCCCACATCAGATCTTCGGTGATGACCGGCTCGTGCTGCGTGGGGCGGTGGGTCATGAAATGGGCATAGTCGAAGGTACTGTAGGCGACACCACCCCGGCCCATATCCGCCGGCGTACGGAAGTTTCCCTGGGGCTTGAAGTTCCAACCCAGATTCGGGATGCCGGCACGGCCCAGGGACTCCAGCAGCAGACACCAGGCGTCGGTTGCGGCTGCCGCCTCCGGCTGGCCGAGGGGGATCTCCGGCCAGCAGGACAGAAACAGGTTGTTGAGCTTCATGCCGTGGGCGGAGATTCTGTCGCGGGCCTGCTCAAAGCGCTCGGTGCAGTCGGTGCCGGCCCGCAGGTCCGCACCAATGCCGGGATCAACGCCACTGACGCCCTCGCGGATGTCGACATGGATCGTATCGACACCGATGGCGCGGTAGAAGTCGAGATTCTCGTCGGTGAGTTGTGACCACTGCAGGGCATCCTGGATGTACATCGGTCCCCTCCATGTGTTGCTGCTGCACACCCACGGCGTGGGCATCAAATCAGCACGGTGCCGACGATTGCCGCAACCATCGCCGCGAAGGCAAGGGCCGCGCGCGGGCCGTTGTGGCGCCGCAGACAATTGCAGAGATTGCCCCCGCCAACAGGGCCTCATGCCAATCCGGAGGCAGAGCCACCACAGGAAAGACCCGCAATGAACCTGTCCGAAAATGCTGCGCCGAGTACCGCCCCCTACCGAGCCCCCGCTTTTGCCGACGCTCGACCCGAGCTTGCCGCACCCGGTGCCACCCCCGAGAGGCTGGCTTTTCTGGACGAGCACAGCTTCGTCATCATCAATGACTTCGTCGGCAATCCGTGGATCCCCATTCTCCGTGAGGCGGGACGCCGGCTGACCGAGGCGTGTGCACCCGAACACGGCTACAGCAGGATCGACAGCTCGAAGGGGTACGTGCACCGTACAGGAAACGACGAGCCCTGGGCGATCCGCGGGCTGATTCATCCCGCCTTCGGCGAGCCCGACTTCGCCGCCTTCCATGGCTCAGAAGACCTGCTGAGTTTTGTCGACTCATGGTGCGGGGGACTGGCGCGGGAGGATCTGGTGCTGGCGGGCATGCTGCTGTGGTGCAATCCCCGGCAGAAGGAGCACGCCCTCGGTTGGCACCGGGATGTGACCTGGTGGGGCACGGGTGAGGCCTACTTCTCACAGAAGGAGGTCCGTGGCGAAGGGCCCGAGGCCTACACCGAAGAGGTCGAGAAACTTCGCTGGCAGGAGATCCGTGAGAAGAACGCCAAATCCATTACGGAGCGGAACGGTGTGAGCATGTTCCTGGCACTGACCGACGAAGAGTGCCACGAACTGATCCCCGGCAGCCACAACCGCTGGCGGACACCCTACGAGCACGATGTGCTGCTGCCGAAGGCCATGAAGGAACAGGGCGTGCCCCATACACCGAGCTGGAACGGGACGGATCCCTTGCCGAACCAGGTGGCGGTGCGACTCAAGGCCGGCGAGGCGCTGATCCGGATCGGTGCCAACATCCACACCGGTCACAGTGTGCCGGAGCGCGAACGCAACACGTTGTCCATCGGCTGGTCGAAGTGGTCGGGGCCCGCCACCGAGGAGCCCAAGGTGGCCGACGCGCGCAGCGCCTGGCAACTCGACCCGGCCGTGCGCGAGGCGCTGCCGCACGAATGGATGAAGGTCGCCTGGGACCGCTGGGCGGTAACCCAGAAGCTGGGAGATACGCTCGAGGACCGCTACGCGCCGTGGGATGTCAAGCGCATCAAAGGCGGCGAGTTTGCCGGCTGGCGCACGGAACTGGAACGCGACGCGGTGGCGGCGGCGAAAGGCGAAGGCGCCTAAGGCTCAGTCCACGAACACCGGCTGCGCCCAGGCCTTGCGGCCGTCGTGGTGATGCAGTTCGGCGCGCACGTAACGGCCGTGGCTCTTGCCCCGCTGCCACGCAAGTTCCGTGACCGTGCCATGGCCACCATGGGACACGGTGACGGGCCCGATGTCCGACATCAGGGCGATGCCCTGCACCGGTTCGGTCTTGATGAGCAGACGATCCACTGACATGCCCGTCCACGTCGGGTGGTTGAGGGTCGAAAAACCGCCCTGCCCGTTGACTCAGTCGATGATCTCCTGCATCCGTTCGCGCGGGCCTTCGCCGTGATCCACAGGGGAGGGGGCATGGACCCCGGTGGCCAGGGCGTGTTCGCCATGGGACAGGGATGGCTCGTTGCTGCTGAGAATCAGCAGCCCGCCGCTTGCTGCCCCACCATGATCCTGCCAGCGATTGTGATCGGTGATCGCCAGGGCATCGTAGCCCAGCGCCTCGTAGGCGAGCACAACTTCTGCCAGGGAAAAGGCGCCGTCGGAAAACGTCGTGTGCGTGTGCAGGTTCGTCCTCAGCGTCGATCCGCTGCGTTCGAAGGGTGCCGTCGTCATGTGGTTTCTCCTGGTGGTCGAGAACCGCCGCCGGCGCTCAGGGCCTCCTGCACAGAGTGGGCCAGTGCGTGCAGCGTGAAAGGCTTCTGCACGACAGTGGGCCCTTCCGGTGTCTGGTCGGCACTGGCGAAACCCGTGAGGATCAGCACCGGCAATTCGGCGTCCTGTTCGCGGATTCGGCGGTAGACTTCTGCACCTGACATGCGTGGCATCGACAGGTCGAGCAGGACCAGGTCGACACTGTCGCGTGCCGCTGCGAGCAACTCGAGGCCGCTGGGGCCATCACCGGCGGTGATCGCCTGATAGCCCAACGCCCTGAGCATGCGTGACACCGTTACCAGCACGGTCTCCTCATCATCGATGACCAGGAGATGGTGCCGGATGCGGGCGCTGTGGGCTCAGCTTCGACGGTGGCCTGCTCGGCCGCAGGTTCCCTGGCTTCCGGCAGGACGACGGTGAAGGCGGCGCCCTCGCCTTGCTTGCTGTCACACTCGATCCAGCCACCAAGACCATCGATGATGCCGTAGGCCGAGAACAGGCCCAGGCCGGTACCTTCGCCGACGGCCTTGGTCGTGAAGAACGGATCGAAGAGGCGGCCCAGATCCTCCGCGGCGATGCCGACGCCATTGTCACCAACGCTGATGGCCACATACCCACCGACGACGGCATCCGGGCGGGCCAGTTGATGGCTGTCCAGATGCCGCGACTCGGCGATGATGGTGATTGCCGGGTCGTCGGTGGCGTGCACAGCATCGCGGGCATTGATCAGCAGGTTGAGCAGGACCTGTTCCAGCTGGCTCGGGTCGCCCAGCACCCAGGGCAGCGCCGGTTGCAGGCTCAGGTCCAGTTCGATGCGGCGGTCAAACGTCCTTTGGCAGATGCTCACGGTCTGCTGCAGAAGCTCGGTGAGATCGACGCTGCGCAGTTCCTGCCGGGCGTCCCGTCGCGAGAAGACGAGCATCTGCCGAATGATGTCGCCCGCGCGGTGGGCCGCCGATTCCGCATCGCGCAGCATTGGCGACAGATCCGCAACGTCACCGCGACGGGCCAGTTCGATATTGCCGACGATGGCCTGTAGAATGTTGTTGAAATTGTGTGCCAGGCCGGCTGTGAGTTGACCAACGGCCTCCATCTTCTGCGAGCGTTGAAGCTGCGTCTCCAGATCGCGGCGTTCGGCAATCTCCCGCTGCAGCTGCTGGTTGTGACGCTCCAGTTGCTGGATGTCGGCCATGCGGACGAACCCGGATGACAGGATCCGGGTGATTTCCGTCACGCCACGGATGTCCTCCTCCGAAAAGGCCCGGGGCCGCACGTTGTTGATGCCGAGGGTGCCACGGGAGAAGGGCACATCGAGCACGGAGCGTATCGCCGCACCATATCGACTGGCGATCGCGCCGGCTTCGCCCTGGACGTCCGATGTCAGCAGGTCGTGGCGATAGGTGGGCTCTCCGGCATGCCACATTGTCAGGATCGTATCCCGTGCGGCTTCTGAGACGCTCCGTTCCCAGGTGGTCTCGCCGCGGCGATTGCGGTAGCTGGTGACCGTCGGTGGGTCCTGATTGTCGTCGATGACATGGATCGAGCAGCCGTCGGTGTCGATCTCGAGCGCATCCAGGCATACCCGCACCGCCGTGATGACACGCTCGATGTCCGTAACGGTCTGCATCCGCCAGACTTCGTCGCGCAGGCCGTGCAGCGCACCACTTTCGGCGGCGAGGCGATGCTGTTCGGTGACGTCTTCGGCGAAGCCCTGGTAGTAGAGGATCTCGCCCGACTCGTCGCGCACGACATGGGTCCGGCCGCGCATCCACAGGACGCGACCATCGCGGCGTCGGAACTGATGCTCGTAGGCGTATTCGCCATGCTCGGCCAGCGCCTTGATCAGGTCGTCCCGGTCCCGTGGATGGACGTAGAAATCCTTGACAGAGACGGAGGACAGATCTTCCTCGGCGTAGCCCATGGTCCGGCGTGCGTATGGGTTGAGGTAGAGGATGCGCCCATCGGGTGCTGTGTGAGCGACGCCGATCGGCAGGTTTTCGACGACGTCCTGATAACGCCTCTCGCTCTCGCCCAAGGCGCTCTCGGCGCGACGCCGGCCGGCCATCGTACGTTCGAGAGCGACATTGCGGGATTCGAGCGCATGGAAATCT
>CALFPI010000424.1 GCA_937919035.1 uncultured Gemmatimonadaceae bacterium | reverse complement strand
GTTGCCGGCTTCGACCTGCCCACCTTCGATGACGATGGCCAGTTGGAACGGGAGTATGCCGAGCGTGTCATCGCCGAACTGGATGCCGATCTGGCGGCGGGCGCGGTGGGGGTTAAGATCTGGAAGAACGTCGGCATGGAACTGATCAAGCCATCGGGGCAGTATCTGATGGTGGACGATCCACTCTACGATCCCATCTACGACTACCTGGAGAAGAAGGGCACAACGCTGGTGCTGCACATCGGTGAGCCGCGGTCCTGCTGGATGCCGCTGGACGACCCCACCGACCCACACTATGGCTACTACAGCCGCAATCCGCAGTGGCACATGTACGGACGCACGGATGTGCCATCCCATCGCGACATCATCGACGCCCGCGATCGTATGGTCGCCGGCCATCCCGGTCTGCGCGTCATCGGTGCCCATCTGGCCAGCCTCGAGTATGATGTCGATGCGGTCGCACAGCGACTGGAGGAGTTCCCCAACTTCGCCGTGGATACGTCGGCGCGATTGCTGGATCTGGCCCTGCAGGACAGGGACAAGGTTCGGGCCTTCGTCGAACGCTACCACGAGCGGATTCTCTTTGGCACCGACATCGTTGATGATACGCCCTGGTCCACGTTGCCTGCAGCGGACGTAGCCAGCAAGGCCACCCTCACACGTGACCGCATCGCCAGCGAGCTGGCGTGGTATGGAAAGGAGGGTGACATGCAGATTCGCGACAGGACCGTAGAGGGCCTGCACCTGCCGACGGATGTGCTCGACGACGTGCTGGGGCGCAATGCCGAACGCTGGTATCCGGGCCTGTGAGACTGACCCTCGAGGACCTGGTCAACGACCCTGCGTTGCTGACGACACAACTGGTGACCGGTGCTGGCGCACCCTTTACGGCGCGACTGCTGCTGGCGACGGATGTCGAGGCGCTGGGGCGCTACTTCGACGGCCTGGGACCTGCGGTTCGAGGTGTCTACGGTCCCCATCCGCTGAACGCTGATCATGCTGTGGTTCTCTGCACCGAGCTTGACTACAACCATCTGCTGCCCTTCCTCGCCTTCGATGGCGAGACCATCGTTGGCTACTTCCTCGTGCAGATCGGCGTGCGCGAGGGTGATCGTCAACGCTACATCGATCATGGGCAGCCGCTGGTCGAGAAACAGTGTTGCACGCTTGCGCCCTGTGTCGCCGACGCCTGGCAGCAGCGGGGCCTCGGCAGTGCGTTGTTCCCGCACGTGGCCGAATCCCTGCGCCGCCTCGGCCGGCAGCGCCTGGTACTGTGGGGTGGTGTCCGTGGTGACAATCCGCGGGCGCAGCATTTCTACCGAAAGTTCGGCTTCCAGCATGTCGGCACCTTCATGGTCCGGGACCTCGACAACCTCGACATGGTCCTCGATTTGTGAGGATCGTTGCCGATGTTGATACGGCGATTGCCGCTGTCGGGCTCCGCCCCGGGCAACGTGTCAGCGATCTGACCGGACCGGATCGGATCGCCTTCCGGCGCCTGGTGGGTTGGGAGGAGGGCGGGCCCATCGTGGCTCCGGGTACACCGGCCGAACGTGCCGCCCGCGCAGCGCGACAGAGGTGGAAAGCGGCCCGCCTCGATCAGCAGCGGGTCGCCCCGCGCCTGCTTTTCGGCACCCCACAGATCCAACGCGCTCGGCAGGTGCTGGCAACAGGCGCCGCACCGGACTGGCTGGAGCGGCTGCTGTCCACAGCGCGCGATGTGGCCGCTCTGGGCCTGAACCGACTGCTGCCGTTGATCCCTGAACGAGCTCCGTGGAATGCGGCGGGATCCTTCTGTCCCGCCTGCTTCGGCAGGCGCAGCGACGTGGCCACACATGCGCCATTCTGGCGCTGGTGCGTCGACGATCCGGGATCTATCACCTGCCCCCATTGTGACACCCGTTTTCCACACGCAGAGTTCCCCGAGACAGGTCATCTGGTGCTGCCGCGGCTCGGTCTGTCGTACACCTTCTACCTGAGTCCCGATCAGCAGCAGCGGGATTGGCGGGACGGGGCAGGCGCCAGCAGTTTCGGCGGCGGTCCAACACACGTGTCTTTGTCCGGAGAGATCGAGCGTTGCGCCCTCAACTGGCTTCTAGGTCAACTCGAACCCATGGCCCTGGCTGCGGCCATCACCGGCGAGGCGCAGCTGGGAGACGTGGTCCGCGCCCTGTTTGTGCGGCTGGCCGAGGTCTACCCGGCCTACCCGCTGTACAGCTACCGCCAGGAGTACTACGACTGTGAACCGGCCTACGCCGTGGAGCACTGCAATGAGATCCCGACACCTTTTCGCCGGGCCGCCTGCAGTTACACGTACGACGGCCGCTTTGCCGGAGCGGCGGATCTCCATGGTCGCGGCGACAACACGGTGGGCAGCTGCCGCTACCCGAATGCGGAGTGGGGCTGCTCCCGGATGGCGCGGGAGAAGTCCTCCCATGGGCAGCTGTTCCTTTCCCTGCTGCACGCCTGGGACCTGGTCGCAGAGGGTTGCACGGCTGACACACAGAATCGGGTCGAGGGTGATCTGCTGCTGGAGTACTACCTGGATGTAAAAGGGCTCACGACTCGGACCGACAACAAATCGGGGCCGGGCATCGCCGCGCGAGTCGCCGCCGGACTCATGTGGCAGGACGAAGACGAGATCACCGACGGCGTCGAACGCTTTCAACGGTTGCTGACGGAGCAGTTCTACGCGGATGGGTCGTGGAAAGAGACACCCATCTACGGCGCCAAGGCTCTCGTGGAAGGTCTGTGGGAGGTGCCGGAATTGCTGCACGCCCGTGGCCTATACGACGATACGCCCGTGTTGCGGCGCGCCTTCGAGGTCTACGCTGCGGTGGCAACACCTTGCGGCACGCAACCGACCCTCGATGACAGTGCCGCCGACTTCTCGCTGCCGGCCCACCTGCGCGATCTTGGGCATTTGCGCTTTGGTGTGCACGTTCCGGCGGCACCCGAGCAGCTCCGCGCTTTCGGCCCGACGCGTTGCGGACGCAGCGGCTTTGGCGGTTACGTGCCCCGTCTCGACATGGTGCCAGAGGCAACGAATCGTCTTCCCGGGGACGGGGGCATGGGCTTCGCAGCCGTCGGTCACCTGCAGCGCAAGGCACCGCAAGTGTCATGGGTGCCCCTGTTTTTCCAGGATGTGCCGGTGCACGCCGACGAGCGCCAGGCCTACAGCGGATATTTCCACGGCCGCGGCCTGGCCTGCATGGGCGCAGGCTGTGGTCCCACGGCCACGCAGTTCTACATCGATGGCGGCGATGGCGCCGACCATGGACACCGACATGCGGCGCCCCTGTCGCTGATGGGGTTTCATGACGGGATCGAAGTGTTCGCGGATCTGGGCTATATCGCCGACCATCCGGCCAACGCCTGGGTCCGCGCTACGGCGTCGCACAACACTGTGCTGCTCGATGGCCGCTCGGTGCAGGCTACGGCTCGCGGTGAACTGGCAGCCTCTGTCACGGCGGGCGACATCCGTTTTGTTGACCTTCGTGTTGCCGTGCAGACCGCGGATTGCGGCCCCGTGGTGCGCGCCGACTATCGCCGGGCCGTGGTGCTGTTGCCCGGTGCGCACGGCCAGGTGATGCTCGTCGACGTCTTCGATGCGGAGGGGGATGCCAGCTTCGACTACGTCTGCCGCGCCGGCGCGCCCGGACCACACGCCCGCATCGACGGTCTGTCCTGGCGGCCTCGGCAACAGAACCTGTTCGCGGATTCGTGGGCGACGCCACCATGGGACCCGCAGACGGCCGGTCCCTGTGATGGCTTCGACATCCTCTGGCCCGGTCCTGTTCCTGTTGCCGCCCGTATCCTGCAACCCAGTGACGAGGTCGTGCGGTTTCGCTCCCCCGCCTGGCGCACCCAGGCCGATGTCTTCGCCGCGCCGAAATTGGCGTGGACCGCCATCGCCTGTCGGCAGGTGGGACCACAAGTGCGTTTTGTTACGGTCTTTTGCCTCGGTGGACCAGCTGGCCAGATCGAGTCACAATCGACAGCGACCAGGGGTCCTGTCGATCTGACGATTCGCAGCGACCGTCTCACATGGCATGTTCAGGTCGGTGATGGCACCGTATCGGCAGAGGGAGTGGACACATGAACTGGATCTGGATGACACTCATCGGCTTCGGCCTGCTCATCCTGCTGTGGAGCTTGGCGGCGGCCGGGACGGTCTGGCTCGCTATGGGCCGCGGTGGTGCCTTCCTCAAATGGGCCGTGCTGGGTCTGTTGCTCGGGCCCATCGGGCTGTGGCTGGCAGCAAACCATGCCCGGCCCTGCCCGCAGTGTGGCGGCACGGTTCTCAACGAAGTGCCTGTGTGTCCCTTCTGTGCTGTCGACATCCCACGCCGCGACCCGGCGGACAATCCGCTGGGTCCGCTGTGGAGCTACCGCAAGGACTGGTAGCAGATGGCTGGCATTGCAGAGGGTCTGGGAGCCTGGGAGGCTACAGATTCGGTTGCAGCACGCGCAAATACACGCGTGTGACTACGGGGACTGCGAGACACACCTGGGATGCGGCGATCGGTTGGAACGGGCGGTCGGACACACTCGTTAACGGACCACAACCCATAGACGGCGGCTGTTGGAGATCACCGACCTTCGCCCTGTAGACCCGACCTAGGGCAGGCAAGTGCGAGCCCCTAGGCGCCTGGTTTGGGGAAGGCGCTGATCAGATCAGCCCGTCAGCGTCGTGTCGTCGAGCTGCTGCAGGACCTCGTCGATGGTCCACAGGCGCTCGGCATCTTCCAGCAGAGCATCGATGATGAAGGGGTGGGCCTTCACCGTGTGGCTGTCGATGAACTCAAAGCCCGGTGACCAGTTTCCCTTCTGATCCTTGACGAACATGCTCTTGTCTTCGATGACGGTGATGTCGTCTGCTCTTCCGTGTGCTTCCTTATACCTGAACTGAGGCATCGGTCTTCCTCCTTGTTGGGCGCAGTATCCGTCTGCGCGCAAACTACGTATCAAATATCGTGCCAGCTTTCTTCTCCCAGCCCTTTGCCCTGCCTGCAACAAGCGACTCTCTGTGGTAGGTCGGTATTGGCCGGATTCTCCTGTGTGACAGGGCTCACGAAAGCCAGAGACTGACCAGAGTGATTGATTGCTTTCGCGTCGTCACCGACGCGGAAGAAAATTCTCGTAACCAGCTGTACAAAAATCACTTACCTGATCTCAATGCATGCAGACCGAAGGCGCGCGACGGTGACCGGGCCCAGTGAAAAGTTGAGGCTGGCCTCAGTTTTCCTCTGCCTCGCGACAGAAATTCCGCCGGATATTGGGGATCTCTGCCAGAATGGCGCGGATAGCTCCCATCCATGTATACGGAAGATCACGCTCCTATGGGTGCAAAAAACGCCTCTTTCACGAGAAACACGTGCAAAAAACGTTCAGCCGCGCGCTACGGATTCCATGCTGATCCTCGGGCAAACAAACTGATGGACGTACTCCATGACATTTTTGGCCAACCCGCGGACCCGCTTGTCCGTTCCGGCGTCGGTGCAAACACCATTTTCGTCAAAGACGTCCTGCACACCAGCAACAGAAACAAACCCCGGCAACACGTGACCCCCGACGTGGGTGACAACCGAACTGAGGTGTTCGAGCGCCTTGATGGCACCGATCCGCCCCGCGGCGACGCCCAGCATGGCCACCGGCTTGCCCGCCAGACCCGAAGGGAAGCCGAGATTCTCGATCACCAGTTTGATGACGCTGGAGTAGCTGCCGTGATACTCGGGCGTTGCCAACACGACAGCCGTCGCACGATTGAGTGTATCACGCACCGATTGTGCATCCCCTTGCTCGTCTGAGCCGGGGGCCGACAGGCGCAGCTTTCGCGGATCGATGATATCAAAGGTGACCTCGGGGAAGGTCCTGGAGAACTCGTCGGCCACGAGCTGGACGGCGTGGGATGTGTAGTTTCCTTCGCGGACGCTGCCGATCACGGCGGCGACGCGGATTGCGGATGTAGTGACCTGCTGCATGTCTTGTCCTGTGTGAAAGTGGCTATCATGCCGACGATTGAACTCTATTCCAGTCCATGGTGCCCGTGGTGCTGGAAAGCCCGAATGCTGTTGCACAGCAAAGGTGTGGCCTTTACCAAGATTCCGATACGGATGTATCTGGGAATCAAGCTGCCGACAGCAAATCTGCGAACCATGACACAGCGCTCCGGTGGCGATGCAACGATTCCGCAGATTTTCGTCGATGGTCGGTATCTGGGCACGGATGATACACTCGTCGACCTCGACAGGCAGGGCCGGCTTGCGGACATTCTGAGCGGCAAAGCTCCGATCCCAGGATGGCCTAAATCGACAACGTAGGTGGCACCGACAGAATTGTTGTCGATCTGTCGTAGCTGATTGTTTATAAATGGGTTGTTTTGAGTTTTTGTCCGCCAACTGCCAAAGGTATTGTCAATGGCTGTTTCGCTGGCCGGACGGAGAAACACTCCTATGGTTCTGCGTATCTCGTTCCGTTGCTGTAAGTTACTGCTTGACTCCGGTGTCTGAGCCGACTCAGGCACGATCCTTGCGATTGCCTACGATTGTCATGTCGATACGCCGCTACCTCATCCCGAGCCTGTTGGCTCTTTTCTTCACTGCGCCTTCGGCCTGGGGCTACGATGGCAGTTTCGCCATGGCTGTTGCCATTGATAGTGTCAGCATAGATGGCGATTTGAGTGACTGGCCGCGACATCTGCCCCGTTACCCCATCGGCAATCCTGCCTTTGGCCAGGCACCGGTGGATGGTGCGGACCTGACGGCCGTATTTCGCATCGCCTATGACCATGCGCAGAACCGCCTGCTCGTCGCCGTAGAGGTCACGGACGAGTCCGAGGTCATCTCGGACCCGCCCAATGGCGACTGGATGAGCAACGACGGCTGCGAGCTGTATCTGGATGTCACACACGGCGCCCGCGCCGCCGTGCAGTTGTCCCGCTGGGGCCTGACCGAATCCGTTCTCGGCGCCGACGCCAACGTTCGCTACGGTGTGGCCGTGTCGTCGCATGAGGGTCGGCGTGTCTATGAGTGGTGGGTCGACCTGGCGACACTGGGCACCGGTGTGCAGCTGGAACCTGGTCTCGACCTGGGTCTCGATGTCGTCGTGGAAGACCGTGATGCCGACGGCTCGTTCACCTGGATGTCATGGGGGCCGCACACAGGAAAGCTGCAGGGACGCGGTCGCCTTGGTGACCTGCTTGTCGTTGGGGGCCGCCGGTCGTGGGACCAAACGATCGAGCATCTCGGGGCCCTGATTGGCCGCACGCAGCAGCGTGCCGACGATGCCGAGACCGAGGCCCGCCGCAACGCCGGTCTTTTCATCTTTCTTGGCGGCATCCTGGTGGCCGTCACCTTCGTGCACTTGCTGCTGTACCTGTTCCAGCGCGAGTCACGGGTCAATCTGTACCATGCACTGTTTTCGGGTAGCACCAGCATCGCCATCGGTCTGGCCTATTTCCTGCCGGCCACCGACCTGGCCAACAATGTCATGCTGGGGATCGCCTGGCTGTGGCTCATCGTCATCCACGCAACAAGTCTGCTGCTGCTCTACACGCAGTTTCACGGCAGGGTTACCCGGTTCGGCAAGCTGCTGCTGGTATGGCTGGTTCTGGGTGCGGGCGTGCGTTTCGTCAACCTGGAGGTGTGGGCACCAGCGTTCAATTTTGGCACCTTCGGGTCGTTGGCGTCCGTTGCCGATATGGGTATCGGCGTGGCTTTCTGCACGCTGGGCATGCTGGTGTTCGGCGCCGTCCTGCGGCGCCGTAAGGGCGCCTGGTCGGTAGGGGTGAGTTTCCTCATTTTCGCCGCCAGTGCCGGGGTTGTCGTCTTTCGCATCACCGAGGGTGGCACGCTGCACGCCTGGCTGCTGGTTGGCATCCTTTTGCCGCTTGCTTCCATGTCCCTGCGGCTGGTCCGCTCTGTCAGTGCCATCCACCATGACCTGGGTCGGCGCTACGCGGAAGTCGAACAACTGTCGGCACGCCTGGCTGAACAGAACCGATCGCTGGAACTGGCCAACATCAAGATCCGTGAGGGCAGCCGCCGTGTGCAAGAGGCGGATCGGCTGA